>NZ_JBUBKD010000025.1:0-5434 GCF_054902215.1 Nitrospira sp. CMX1
AACGGGATGCTCCGGACTTGGTCTTGATGGATATCGCGATGCCGGGATTGAACGGACTGGATGCGACTGCTCGGATCATGAAGGAATCATCGACCACGCGGGTGATCTTGTTGTCGATGTATGCGAATGAAGAATATCTCCGACAAGCCCTGCAGATCGGTGCATCGGGATATTTGTTGAAAGGTGCTGAGTTATCCGAGTTGGAATTGGCCATCAGAACGGTGAGTCGCGGCGAAACCTACTTGACTCCTGCCGTTGCCAAGTATGCCGTGGAAGCGTACCGAACGAGATCCGGAGAGCCGTCCAGTCCGCTCGCTCGGTTGAGCGGGCGTCAGCGAGAAATCCTGCAACTCATCGCCGAAGGTTGTACGACGAAGGACATTGCCCAACGTCTGAATCTCAGCGTCAAGACGGTGGAGACCCATCGAGCACAGTTGATGGAGCGGCTCGAAATTCATGATGTGCCAGGACTCGTTCGCCTAGCGATTCGTGTGGGATTGGTTCAGGCTGATTCCTAAGCGTGTTTCTTCTTCTTCCCCAGGCTTGTTGCTCTTCCGTAGCCTCGTCGTAGTGCTTCAGGTCCTCCCTTCTCTCACATCAGGATTTTCCCGATAGGCCGGTCTTCTCTCATCTGTGATGCTCTACCTCATACGAGTTGAGATGGAACGTGTGCAGCCCAAGAATGCTTCCATGACGCGCAGTTCGCCTATTCGGACTGTCCTTGTCGACGGTAACCAGGAGTGCCTGGCACGCTTGGAAAAATGGATTGGGACGCTCCCTGATTTGGAACTTGTTGGAACAGCCGGTTCTGGCGTCGAAGCGCTTAATCAATGCAGGTTGTTTCGTCCAGATCTGGTGATCATGGACGTGACCCTCCCGGTTATGAGTGGATATGAAGCTGCCGCGCGAATCAAGGAGGCCGGGCAGTGTCCGAGGGTCATCCTGATGTCCTTCTTTCACCTGGACGAAGTCTATGGGAAGGATGATCCTTCGAAGGCCGATGCGCTGTTGAATAAGGATGCTTTGTACGAAGAACTGATTCCCACCGTGACAAGGCTGTTTCCTGACAAGTGGGAATGCAGGGAGGTCATGTGATCGATAGAAACATGATGCAAGGATGGTCTGTGAGCGATCTCGTAGAGGAGCATGATGTTGGAAGGGCCAGGCTTGCGTCCTAGCGGAGTCGTGGCGCGGTGTGAATTGTACACCGTGGTGAAGCGGTCATTATCAGGAATCGAGCAGAATGGGCGGTTCCTGTAGAGGGTACAACATCGGTGAGGGGACATTGTTCGCTAAGACGGGGGTGAAGAACAGTGTCTCTGAGAGGATAGAAGGAGTATCTATGAACGTCAAAGGGTTTATTCTTGAAGACGATGCGGGGCGGGAGTTTGTCATGGTCTGTGAGAAGCCCTATCTGCAACCGGGAAGGACTTTCTTACTTCGAGGCTGGCAGCGGCGGCGATTAGTGCCCTTGCAATATTCGGAACAGGAGCTTCGCCGGATTGTGGGAGGAGTATTGCTCACCCTCGACGATCTCTTTAAAAACCTTCCGAGATTCTCCGACAGTGTCGAGATTCCCTGCTCCAGTGGGAAAGGTTCCACGACAGCACCATTGAAAAAACCACTCGTCTTGCGGAAGGTGGGGCGAGGTGCAGGTTGTGCAGCGAAGGATAGGTGACTACCTGCAATCCCACTCCTTCGGGGGCCGCTCCGGGCGTGCCGCGACATGAATTCGAGTCCACAACACGCTGTTGGGTACAGGATGTTTGACAACCGGTGACAAGTTCAGAAGACTACGTGGAATCATGAGTGTTCCGATTCCGTGCCCTGTCGCTTACCCTGTTCTCTCTTTCGCGCAAGTCGTTGGCCGATAGCCGCATACCTCACCGATGGCTAGACGTGTCGTAGGTGCATCACCTCTTAGAAAACCTTGTGAAATATTCTCGCCGCGCCTGATTCTCTTGCAGTATGATAAGGCTTCTATGACTATTTAGGGGTGCCGTGTGTTGAAACAGCGCATCGAAGCCGTTACGAAAGCCAATCAGAGGTTCTATGCGGCCTTTGAAAGTCTTGATATTGTGAAGATGGACGGGGTGTGGATGCATCAAGAGTATGTCACTTGTATTCATCCCGGTTGGACGATTCGTTCTGGGTGGCCTGGCGTTCGCGACTCGTGGGTGCTGATCTTTAACAATACGTTCTCCATGAGGTTCGAGCTGACCGATGTCATGGTGCAGGTGGCAGGTGATATGGCCTGGGTCATCTGTGTGGAAAATCTTGTGACCCAACAATCAGAGGAACCGCAACAGGCCAAAATTCTTGCCACAAACCTTTACGAGCTCATTGGGGATGAGTGGCTGATGATTCATCACCATGGGTCCCCGGTGATGGGATGAAGGGGGAGATGCGGGCAGCCTGGCAATCTCCTGTGCTCGCCCAACGCGCAGCCTCAGAAGGTTCTCGTTGGATGCCCGCAGTGAGGAGACTACTAGGCCGCCCGCTTAAGAAAGGGAGGGGTAAGGGGATGGGATGGGCGAGGCTTGATAAATGTGAACAAGAGATATCTATACCACCGCCATCTTGTGGAAGGAGCAATGAGGATGATCCACATTCCGGCGTAGAGGCGTTAAAAAACGTCTGTCTGGCGGTCTGATGGACTCTATGTGTAGGGTCTGTATGGCTATAGTTTCGGCGCAGGGGTAGGGACTTCGTCGATCCGAATGGTTTTCATCCATTCGGCGGTGATGCTGTCGCGTCCTGCCATCGACATACCGGCATAGGCGGAGAACATCTGTGGTCCGCGACGGCGTCGCCATGTGAGAAAACTGAGGAAATGGTCTTTGCAGACGGAGTGCGTACCGGCTGGGGCATAGGGCTTGGCAAGACAGTTTGTGACGCAACAGTGAGTGTCGTGCATCGAATCCTCGTGAGTCGGGTCAGTATGCCGACCAATCCTCCTGAATTTCAAGTCCAATACCAGATCTATTGCGAAATCTTCCGAAGTGCTTAGCGGAGAGGAGTGTCGATGCGTCTATTGGCGTTGTTCGTTGGGCTCTTTGCAGTTTGCTCTGCTTTGGGTGGTTGTCCTGCATGGTCCAGTCAACGCATTGGTTCTCAAGATTCGTTGGAAGGGAATCGCGTGTCAGGGGCAGGACTCTTGCCTCAGGGCGTCGCAATTGGTGATGTGAGTTCACAGCAAGCGCTGCTATGGCTGCGGACCGATGGGGCTGCTGTGGTTCGAGTGGAATGGGCGCCGTTGCCAATGGGGGAGCAGGGTTCAGCGTCGGTCCCGTTGTCCAGGACTGCACTCCTCAAGACCGAGGCGGAGACGGACTATACGTTGACTATTTCTCTTGAAGGCCTGAACCCCTCGACTCGCTATCGGTATCACGTGGTAGTTGGTCCTGCAGAATTATCTCAACCGCAACTCCCTGGGAAGCCGGCAGCAATCGGTGAATTCGTCACACTGCCGGACGAGAGAACCTCTGCGTCTGTGAGCTTTGCTTGGAGCGGAGATCTTGGTAGTGGGGGGCGCTGTCGCCGAGGGGTGGATGGCTATCCAATCTTTGATGTGATCCGTCGTTACAATCCTGATTTTTTTCTGTTCCTTGGCGATACCATTTACGGTGATCATCTTTGCCCTTCGCCTCCTAACGAGCCTGGCGCGGACTTCAAAGCCACGACGCTGGACGCCTATCGATGGCGCCATCGCTATCAGCGGGGGGCTGACGCATTGCGACGATTCTTGGCTGAGACACCGGTGTATGTCGTCTGGGATGATCACGAGATCCGAAATAACTTTTCAGGCCCATTTGATGAGCACATGCCTGCTGGTCGGCAAGCGCTCCGGGAATATTGGCCGATTGCATCTCCTCTTCAAGATCCACATCGTCTTTATCGGGCTGTTCAGTATGGTGCCGATCTTGAACTGTTTATCTTGGATGTTCGACAGTATCGGAGTCGCAATGGAGATCGGGACAGTGCTTCCAAGACAATGCTGGGCGCGGCACAATTGGCATGGTTGCTCAACGGACTTCGGACTTCAACCGCAACATGGAAAGTCATTGCAACACCCGTTCCCCTTTCGATTCCGAAGGGCGGTGATCGGTCGGTTCCTGGACACGATGGGTGGGCTGGTGGGCCGGATGGCACCGGATTTGAGCAAGAGCGACAGGTGATTGTTGACACCATCCTCAGCCACAAGGTCAAAAATGTGGTCTTTCTCTCGGGCGATGTGCATTGGGTGCAAGCCAATGCCTATGACCCCAACCAGGACGGGGTCATCGACTTTCATGAATACATTGCAGGCCCGCTTTCTGCCCCGCCGGGGAGATTTGCTCCAACTCAAACAGCGCTTCATCCCACAGAGCTGTTCTATGAGAGCGGGTACCATAACTTTGGGCTTGTCCGGGCTACGAAGGATAATTTCCACGTGAGTATGGTGGATGAAACCGGCCAGGAACGAGTGTCCCACCGCATTGCGGCTCAGTAGAACAAGTCAAAAGTTGATCTCTGTCCCCTTGCAATCCAGGCTTGGTGGCAGGTACCGTACGGATCTCAAAACCAATCGCCATGTTCTCCTCACCGAGACAGAAAGGAACACCATGTCAGGATTGATGTCCGCCGATGATATTTTTTCAAGAGCAGAGGCGGCGGCTGTAGCGGCTACGGGGCCGGATGAGAAGGCCTTACAGATTGACTATGATGTATTGAAAGAGAAGTTTCGTCACATGTTGGGCGATCGCAAGATCGCGATTTGCCACATCAACAAATTTTTGCCGGAAGGGTACGAAGACCAAGGACGTTTCAATCTGGTACTCTTGACAGTCGGTCATGTGGTATTTGATGTTGTGATTGGGGACTCCTACTTTCGATATGATGTGGTTTCAGTCGGTCAATTGGATAAGGTTCAGCTGATCGATGCGATGTGGGACAATCGGGAAAAACGCCGTGAAGAGCCGTTCTTAAGTCTTCGCCTGATGCATGGTGAGGAAGCACATCTGCTCTTGGCGTTGGATGATGGGGAACGGGCCAGTCTGCTGAAGTTTGCCTCAGCCGTCACGATGGCAAGAAATCCAGAGCGCTAGGCCGGTGCTCGAAACCATATCCGATGAGCTTAGGTATGGGTGTCTGTCGAAGTATAGCCTGATGGCCGCTCCCTGGTTTTAAGTTGAGACATTGATGCAGTCGGGACTCAATGCTTTGACGGTTATCCATGATTTACGCCAGTCTATCCTTCACAGAGATCCAAGATCATCCTTGGAAGTGTCTAGGCTTCCATATCTCGTGCGGTGGCATGCATGGTGTGCGCTATGCTTCCTCAGGGCAATGATACACCAGTCTGTTTCATAGCCACGGTTGGCAATCGGATGTTTGACTTGGGGAAGGCCTGGCATAAGCACAGTGTCATCGCTGATCTACCCTTCCGCCAGCA
>NZ_JBUBKD010000025.1:5534-30674 GCF_054902215.1 Nitrospira sp. CMX1
TGGGGAAGGCCTGGCATAAGCACAGTGTCATCGCTGATCTACCCTTCCGCCAGCAATAGACGCTTTGTTTACCTGTGTCGTCGCAACCCGCGTACAGCTTCGAATTCAGGTCGCCTTTCGTGCTCTCAATCCAGTAAGGTACGGCCTCGTTTTGAATAGACTGACCGCCGTTCTATGGGTCTTCAGATGTGTGGCGTCGGGCGTCAGACAGTCTATTACCTCGGGTTTTCTCGCTAGCTTGTGGAAGAGCTTGTTGGTGATCCCCTCCCGACTCCAGCACACCAATCGATTGTAGAGACTCTTATGCGGACCATAGGCCTTCGGCGCCTTCTTCCATTGAAGGCATGCCGGATTACTTAGAGGTTCCCACTAATCATCCGCCCGCGGAATGCCGTTTGAGACAGGAACATATGGTTTAATCCTTTTGACTGCTTCCCTCTCAACAGAAACACGTTACTCATGGCCACCTCCAGCCATGGCGAACGAGATCCTGGTTGCTGAAGAATCCAAGAAACCGGACGTGTCTTGAGCCTAGTTCCTCCCTAATTGACGCCATTGTGGCGTGGGTAGGCCGGAGCGCTGTGGGGAGAAATGGACAAAGATTTTTAGACTGTTGACCTCTATTACGAGGGCAGCATTAGGCATGTCAATGGGTGGGAAGATCGGAGCCCATGCGGTGGGAGAAATTGGGGCTTTTTGACCCTACTTTCTTTCATGTCTTCTCCCTCGAAAGGATGGCTATTGTGGCAGCTTCCGCATGATACACATGTCAAGGTGCCAGTGAATGGGACTCTCGAATAAACTGCCTCATCGTTGATGGAGGAAATAGCCATGCCGGACACGCTGCGGGACTTTTCAACTTATACCGCGGTCTCCCACCTTGATCCCACAATGCTGCACCAGGTTGTTCTGATGAAAAATCACGATGTGCAGTCCACCAACATGGACGATGAGACGGTACTCTTGGATCTCAGTACTGGCCGCTACTATACCCTTAACCGGTTAGGGAGCCTGATTTGGGACCTCTGTACCGGTAACCAGACTATCGGCGACATTCATACTGCCATCTGTGACCGTTTTGACGTCGTTCCTGAGCGAGCCCTTGACGACCTCGTCACCCTGGTCAATCAGCTGACTCAGGAGGGGCTACTTCAACAAGAAAGGAGGTGAAACGACATGACGAAAGAGATGTATGTGCAGCCGGCGGTTACTAAGCACGAGCTCTTGCGGGATATTACCGCTAAGAGGTCTGGTTCTGGTGGTGGGAGTCCTATCATCGGTGGTGCGCATTCTGGCTTCGGTGGCGGGCGTATAGCTCACCATTACAATCAGTTCGCCCATAGACCTCAATAGAGGCTATAGGGGTGGCGTTCATCCAGTTGTCCGATGGGCTGGTTGGTCTACGAATCAGCCAGCCCACCTTCTAATTCGTTTTGGGGAGAAGTAGTGGTGAGGAATAGATGACGATGAACATAGTTGAACGGCCTCTTACCGAGTCTCTTTTTTCACTACATGGTACACAGGTACGATATGTCACAGCGTCTTCTGTCCTTGCCGCCCCAGTGAATGAATTTCTGAGACATTTTCGGCAAGAGGCCCTTCATCCGTCCATTCCGCTTACCGTATGTTTCCAGGCCGTTAGATATCGAGCTGAGATCCCACTGACAGTCTCCTCTTCGGCACGTCAACTAGCTGTCAAAATGGGAGCAGCAGGTGAAGATGGCCAAGAGACTGATTTGCCGTATGAGGTGATTCGTGATGGTGAGCGGTTAATCGTCGACTTTGTCAATGTGGGAACCTTGGTAGTTGATAACGCACAGGGGAGAGTCGATGGCTATTTGATCAACCCTCAGATGATGCCGGACAGTTTGATCGAGTATTTGTTCCATCTCGCCTTGACGGAGCTCTTGCGACATCGTGGACTCTACACCATTCATGCTACGGCTCTGGAGAAGAATGGTAGAGGAGTCTTGATTCCTGGTAATAGTGGGCGTGGGAAGACAACATCGTTCATTTCATTGCTTCGGTCGGGCTACCGCTATCTTTCGGATGATCATCCCTTGCTTCGAGATGCCGGAACACATATCGATCTACTTCCTTTTCCGATCAAGATCAATGTGACCGAACAGACCGTGGGGTTTTTCCCGGAGCTGCGCACTGCACCGGCTCAGGTGCTTCAATCTCGGTTCCCAAAGCGAGCCTTTCATGCGAAGGATCTCTATCCCACTTCGATCGGGGAGTGTTGCCAACCAGCGCTCGTGCTGTTCCCTCACGTGATTGACGCATCTCACAGCCATCTAGAATTGCTTTCCAAGAGTCGCGCGTTAGAGATGCTCCTGCCCCAAGCTCTATTGGTTTATGACTCAGAGGTTGCGAAACGAGAGTTTCAGGTCTTGGCGAAACTTATCAAGCAGGTGGATTGTTATCGCTTGCACTTTGGTCGAGACATCCTGGAGCTTCCTCAACTCATCACACCATTGCTTTAGGAGGGGACGCGATGCCAAGCGACTCCAATACGAGGCAGATTCCGTTGGGCTTGGAAGCGGAACTGCTTGTCTGGTGCGCACGGATAGGAATGCCCCAAGATCTCACGGCGCGAATTCGTCGAAGAGTTCAGGAATCAGTCGACTGGCCGGCCCTCCTTGAGTTGGCCGAATACCATGGTGTGGAGCCATTATTGTATGCAAGTCTCTCCAAGGTCGCGTCTGATCTTGTCCCTGCCGAATTCTTAATCCGATTGCGGCAGAAGGTCCAAGTTGGGGGCCTGCTGAATCGGTATCTGGCACAGGAGCTTAGCAAGTTGTGCGACGAATTTGCCCTACGGGGAGTCCCCGTTATCCCGATCAAAGGAGCCACCCTCGCGACGGTGGCTTATGGTGATCTTAGTCTTCGTGACTTTACCGATCTTGATTTGCTTGTTCCAGAATCATCCGTTGGGGAGGCTCGGGCGTTTCTCACGAAGATTGGCTACGAGCGTAGAGATATGGTTGATGCGCAAAGTGCCGAACACGATGATGGTCCGCATCAGGTATTTGTAAAAAGACGAACGCTCTATCGGGTCGACCTTCAATGGGTGATGTCTCATCCTCATTTCACATTCAGATTAGATCGCCCAGAGTTCTGGGCTCGACGGGTTTCAGTAGCCTTTGAGAATCGGACGGTCCCTGGATTGGCACCGGAAGATTTACTTATCGTGCTCTGTGTACATGGGTCGAAACATGCATGGGAGCACCTGAAATGGGTCTGTGATGTGGCGGAACTCCTTCGCACTCATCCGAACCTGGACTGGACCTCTGTCCTGTCCAGTTCATCAGCATGGGGATGCCAGCGGTTGGTCATGATGGGTCTGTCGATTGCTCATCGACTCCTGGATGCCCCTCTTCCTGACGTGGTTCTGGCACGGATTCAAAGGGAGGTAGAGATAGAGGTCCTTTCACAGCGTATGCCAGCCACGTTACTGAAAGATGGTGGGGAAGGAGTTTGGGAAGAGCAGTCGGCTGCCCTCTACTTTTCGTTGAAAGATTCATGGTGGGAGCGCTGGTGCTTTGGTCTTCGACTGTGTCGGCTTCAGAGCCCTGTGGTCATGAATCCTCCGACTTGGTTTCGCTGGCGCAACTCCTTGTTACGTCTTGCACGTCTCATTCAACCGATGCATCGAAAGATGAAGCGGTTCCTTTCTCCAAGAATCCGAGGGACTCTCAATCGATGGGTGCCTCATAGTGCCTAGGTTTGTGAAGCAGAGATCTCTGTAAAAGTCATCTAGTTGCTTCCAGTGCTCCAGAGGATGATACGCCGGAGTTCGTTAGCACGTTGTGTAGTCATCGCTTAGGGTAGGGTCTGCTACACCGAAAATTGACACGATGGTACAGGTGGACAAATATCGCAGTGTGCTCCAGACCGGCCTGTTGGTTCTATGGGTTCGGCTTCTTTTGCGTCTGACAAGTTTGCCAGTCGTGCTCAATCAATTGAGTCGTGGTTCAAGGATGGGTAGTCCTGACGATGCCGAGATGAAGAAGATGGCGTACTACGTAGATCGGTGGCTCCGGCTATTCCCGTACAATCAAGAAGGGAATTGCTTCCCCCGATCCTTGGCGCTGTATCGGTTAGCTCGACGTCGGGGATTTCCGGTACGGTTTCATTGTGGAGTCAAAAAAGGTGTTTCTGGTCTGGAAGGCCATGCTTGGCTGACACTTGAATCAAAGACGGTTTATGAACCGGGCGCGTTCTGGCGAGATTTCACGGTCACTTTTTCCTATCCGCCTGACTCAGTCACACACTCGGAGGTCTTGGGTCTCGGAGTGCAAGCTTGCAACCGATGGGCTCATAAACAGGAGTGTTAGGGGGTATTGTCAATCATGACTACGATGCTGAATCGTATCGGGCCTTTCTTGCAGACGGTCGGGCGGGCACTATCGTTCGTGTGGCAGAGCAGTCCAAGTTTGGCTACCGCGAGTGTCGTGGTACGCGTCATTCAGGGGCTCCTTCCACTCGTGGCGTTGTATTTGACGAAGCTTTTGATCGATGCCGTGACTGAAGGACTGAAGACGACTTGGGATGATGCTTCGTTGACCCACATCCTTGCGATTCTCGGCGGTGTAACCGGTGTGGCGTTGATTAGTGCTCTCCTCACCGCTGTCGCTGGGCTGGTTTCAAAAATACAATCAGAAGTCGTCACTGATCATATGTACGCAATCCTTCAAACTAAGTCGGTTGAAGTCGACCTGGAGTATTATGAGAATGCACGCTATCAAGATACCTTACATCTGGCACAGCAAGAAGCGCCTTATCGACCGACCGCCATTCTCAATGCGCTACTCCAGATGGGGCAAAACACCATTTCCTTGCTTACAATGGCGGTCCTACTGTGGTGGATGCATTGGGGTGTGATCCCAATCCTGATCCTGACGGCCATTCCCTATTTCCTTGCTAAGCTAAGACAGTCCAATCAACTCTATGTGTGGGAACGAGAGCGGGCACCGCTTGACCGAAAGGCTTGGTACGTCAATATGCTGCTGACCCAAGCCGGTGCGGCAAAGGAGGTTCGGCTATTCGATCTCGGACGTCGCTTGCAGCAGTGGTTTGCTGACGCACGATTGGTATTGCGTCAAGAACGAATCGCGTTAGAACGACGATGGATGTTCTCAGGACTTGTCGCACAGATCATCGGTGTCGCCGGGGCTTTCGGGGTCTGTAGTGTGCTGGTCGTGAGAACCATTGACGGACTATTGACCATAGGTGACCTCGTCATCTGTCTCCAAGCCGTACAACGGGCTTCAGGATTCCTCGAAGGCCTTGGGCAGAGCGTGTCCAGCTTATATGAAAGCAATCTTTTTCTCGCCACGCTGGGCGAGTTTTTGGGGCTGCAATCGCGATTGAGAACGTCAGCATGTCCCAAAGCGTTTCCTCGCCCAATTACCGAAGGGGTGGTGTTCGAGCACGTGTCGTTCCAATACCCACATGAAGAACGCGTGGCGATTCGAGACTTCACCTTTTCGATCAAACCCGGCGAGCATGTCGCATTTGTTGGAGCGAATGGTGCGGGAAAGACGACACTGGTGAAGCTCTTATGTCGTCTGTACGATCCATCAGGAGGGCGTATCCTGATTGATGGAACGGATCTTTGTCACTATGATATCACTGATGTGCGAGGTGCGGTCAGCGGAATCTTTCAGGACTTTGTGAAGTTTCAGTTGTCCGCGAAAGACAATATCGCACTAGGTGTCAGGGCTTCTGGGGTTGACCCGTTCGCTATCGTTCAGGCAGCGAAACAGGCTGGAGTTCATGAAACCATTGAACGATTACCGAAGGGGTATGAGTCATTACTCGGCAAGCTCTTCGATGGGGGACATGAGCTGAGCATCGGTGAATGGCAAAAAGTAGCTCTCGCTAGGGCAATCCTGCGAGATTCACAAATTCTTATTCTCGATGAGCCCACCAGCGCGATGGATGCCAAAGCAGAAGCAGAACTGTTCGAACGGTTTCATGAACTTGCTCAGGGACGGACGGCGATCTTAATCAGCCATCGGTTGTCGACGGTCAAGATGGCGGACCGAATCTTCGTGGTAGATCATGGGCAAATTGTGGAACAAGGGACACATGACGAATTGATGGCACAGCAAGGCCTCTACAATAACCTCTTTCTCACTCAAGCTCAGCACTACCAGTACCAATGATATCGTACAGCCGATAACTCGGCACTAACGGCACAGTCATTTCATATTGCCAGACTTATTGATGCGTAGATTCGGTGGTAGCCCGATCGGCTCAAAATTCTTCAACAACGGAACATTATCTTTCTTCACCCACATGATGTCGTGATTATACGAATCGCGAGGGCCCGAGCCACCTGTGAAGGTCTTGCCGTCCGGTGTAAAGGTCCAGCACATATCTTCATCGGCCGTGTTGATGGTATCGCTGAGGTTCAATGGCTCCTGCCATTCACCCCGTGGGCTTTAGTAGGAGATCCACATATCATGGCCTCCTCAAGACCCCATGTCCGGGCGTGTACTAGTGATAATGAGGCTCTTCCCGTCCTTTGAGAGGCCAGTCCAGTGCATGTGGTCGCGGTAGGGTGAATTGATGCGTGGTCCTAAGCTCTCCGGTTTCTGCCAGATTCCGTCTTTCTTCTCGACTTTCCAGATGTCGCTGTCATGGGTGACTCCAGGCTGCTGATAGTTGAAGTAAATGAGGCCATCGGAAGCAATGATCGGACAGTGCTCTGGGTGACGCCCGCTTTAGTCAGCTTTGCATGTGGCATTACGGCTGTAGCTTATTCGGTTGCAGCCCCACAACAAGTGCGTCATGCATGTCTTGTGGTAGAGATATCACCCCTTTGACAACACCAGGTCCACCGTGTCGCCAGTGAACGGTGAAGGTTCGGGTTGGAGTCTCACTTGGCAACATATACTCAGCTATTTGGAACGCGGCTTCTGTCCCACCATCAACGAGCGTGAGGGAGGCGAGTAGCCTGATTACTGGCCCGAGTTCCTTGAGGGTGATGGTGACCATCCTGTTGAAACGACCATGAGTTGAAGCCACTTCTGCTCCCACCTCGGCTGGAGTGAGGTTGGGCAGGCGACGAAGGTCAGAGCTGGCGAAGCAACCAGAAGTTTGTAGAAACTCTTTTAGTCCAGCTTCGGCGGCAACCTCGCGCTTCGGCACATCTTTCTGAGCCGGGCGCCACTGGGGTGTCCAGAGAACGAGCGCTGAAGCTGCGTTGTCGCACACTGGAGTCTGAGGTGATGGTGAGATATCAACTTCCGTAGTCGCACAACCAACCAGTATAGCAGCGACAACCAATACAGCCAGTGAAGATACCAAGATTAATTGGCTGCGCATCGGTGACATCGAATGCTCTCTGCGAAGTGTGCGATCAGGAATGTGCTTTGCCAGTGTTGGTTCTCAGTAGGAGAGTGGGGAGACCATGGAGGTACGGTTGCGGTTAGCCGATGTCTTCGTCCGAGCTTTTCCGAAGCTTTCTGCGGATGTCAGCGAATGATTTTGTCAGAGAGCTGTCGGGGGAAGTTCGAGTAGCACGGTGCATGGACTTTTTAGTGGCACAAAACCGGCCCACGTCAATCCAGGCTTCGCATCCGATGCAGATCGGTTCTGTCAGGAGGTGACGATCGTTTGAATTGTTGAAGAGGAAAGTCATCTCATCCTTTACTGACTTGAAGAACCTTACCGTGTAGTTTCTTTTCTGCCCATTCCTCGCTCGTAGGTATGACCCCTTTGGGCTTCATCGAATGCATCCACCCCGGTGAGCTGTGCGTGGACTCTCGTCTCGTGAATGCCGGTCTAACTCTGGGCTTCAAAACTGTAACAGCAAGGACAATGCCACGTGCCGTGCTTTGTTTATCGGTCTGATTTTCAAAGGGAATGGTGACTTCCTGAAAATTCTTGATGCTGTGTCCCTGTATCCAGAAGGATGCAGATCTGTATCCTAACGTGCGTGGAGGAGGGGCGATGCAGGTAGCTGAAAGGATGGCAGGGAGCTAGATCTCTCCAGCATTCACTTGTCGAACGCGCTCGGCGGGGACGCTGAGAGCAGCCAAGAGGTAATCTTTCAATTCGTTGCTGTACGGTTGGACGGCAAGGGCCCGTTGCATACAAAGAAGCCAGGCATCACGCTCCTCATATCCGATTGGGAACCGTTTATGCGCTCCGGGAATGCTGATCGGCCCGTAGTGCTGCTGAAAAAGCCTTGGCCCCCCCAGCCAGCCACAGAGAAAGTACGTCAATTTCTTGCGTGATTCTGTGAGGTCAGGTGGGTGCATGTTCCGGATGCCTTTGGCTTCCGGCAAGCTATCCATGTTGGTGTAAAACTCATCGACCAGGCGAGTGATTCCGGCCAGCTCACCAGCTGCGTGATACGGAGTGCTGTGGACACTGTCTTCTCGTTCATTGATGGACATAGGTGTTCAGGCGTGTCGATGGAGAAGGCCGTTACTGCCTGGTGTAAAAAGGCAGAGAATGGATGGTTGCCGGGTGCTTGCTACCCCCGCACTCCACGCTGAGTTTTGTTCCTGCTGAGCTGAAGTCCCGCAGCGGAAATCCAAACGCGATGGTCTTGTTGACCTGAAGAGAATGGACGGCGCTGCTGACCCAGCCGACTTCACGATCGCCGCTGTAGAGTTTGGCTCCATGGGGAGGCATGACGGAATCATCCAAGACAAGCCCCACGAGTTTGCGGCGTACAGTGCCATAGGTATCCATGCGCGCGACAACTTCTTGCCCTGGATAGCACCCTTTGTTGAGGCTGAACGCTTTGTTTTCAAGGTTGGCCTCGGGCGGAACGATCTCCTCGTTCAGATCAGGTCCAGCCTTCGGGAGACCGGCTTCCATGCGCAAGGCTTCTCGAGCCTGGGTTCCGATGGCCCTGACTCCAAACTTGGCCCCGGCTTCCATGGCAGTGGTCCATGCGGTCACCAAGCTGTCAGCAGGAAGCAGTATTTCGATATCGATTTCTCCCGTTTCTTCGGTCCGTAGTACCAAGGCCTGATGTCCGCCGATTTGTGCTGTGACAAAATCGACTGGCTTCATGTCTATGACATCTACACCGAATGCGGACTGAATGACCTGAGCAGCTTTCGGCCCACTGATCAACAAGAGCCCCCACGTTTCGGCGCAGTCTTCCATCTTGGCCTTGGTACCGTAGAGCAGGAACTTGCGTAATGTTTGGAACGAGGTTTGACCGATTTCTCCGACATCCTCCAGCATCACGGCGTCTGCCTGTATGTAGAGGCGGAAGTACGTCAGCATCTTGCCTTTGTGGGTCAACAAGCTGGAGTAGCGGCCTTGTCCTGGGTGTAGAGGAAGAATGTCGTTACTGATAATGCTCTGGAGCCACTTCACCCGATCCTCACCTATGACACGGAGCTTGCCACGATGAGAGAGGTCGGCTATCCCCACTGCGTGGCGGACGGCACGATGTTCTGCAGCTACGTCCCCATAGTGTACGGGCATCTCCCAGCCAGTGACCTCTTCAAAGGTCGCACCAAGTTGGGTGTGTTGTTGGTGAAGGCGTGAGTATTTCATATTCAGTCTGAAGCTCTAAAAGTCGTCAAGTCAAAGGTAGCAGACTTCAAAGACTTTCCGACGCGATGATATGGTTGTTCATGACTTCTTTTACCAGTTCTCTTGTCCGAGCAGAAAACTCATTGCGGGAGACGATCTTCGTCACACCGAGCGCCTTAGCACGGTGCCAGGTTTCGACTTCTTCGTGATTGGCAAATGCCAGTGTTGGAATGCCTGTGAGCCGTGGATCCGCCTTGAGCTGTTCTAATGCGAGAAAGGCATTGAGGGTCAAGTCGTTCATATTGAAGATGATGGCACCAGGGCTCAACGCAAGGGCCTTATCGATAATGTCCTGTTGCGCACGAGCTTTTTCAAGCTGATAGTCCGGTTGGCGCAACGCGCCCCGGACTTTGGTATAGAAGAAGAGATCAGTTACGGCGACAAGAATGGTGCTCTGGTTTGCTTGGCTCATGTGGTGTATCTGGTATTTTGCTGGATTGGCTCTCAATAATAAGAAACAAGACGAACGATAAGGACCACACGCTCCGTCAATTAAGTGAACTCACCAATCGTCCAAGTGCCTTTCTGGCAAGTGCATAATCAGGGTCCAAGGTGAGTGCTGCCTTATACGAATCGATGGCTTCTGTCCAGTTCCCTTTTCGCTCGTACACGCGGCCAAGATTGAGGTGGGGATAGGCAGGGCTCTCGTAACGTTTGGCCTGCATCGCTTTTTGAAACCAGGAGATCGCCTCGTCGAATTCTCCCTTCTCAATCAGGTACGCGCCGATATCATTGTAAGGGTTGCCGAATTCGGGATCCTGCACGATGGCCTTGTGGCACTCCTCAATGGCATCATCGAGTCGCCCCATGAAGCTATAGGTCCACCCCAGGAATGTATAGGCTTCAGCGGTTGGATGGGTTGCAATTGACTGCTTGTACAGGTTGACCGCTTCTTCGAGTTCACCCTTCATTTGTCGCGCGAAGGCTTGTTGAAACAGCTCCCACGCCTGGCGCTTGTCTTCTTCGTGTCCTTCACCTTGGACAAGAAAATCTTGGATATTCATAAGAATTAGTTGGGCATCGTCAGCTGTTCAGCTTCTATCCGGAGCTGACAGTTGAAGGCTATTCGTTCTTCAGTTTTTTCTTAATCAACTCTGCCCCATACCGGCCTGACAGCAACATCGAGCCGAAGGCTGGCCCCATTCGTGGTGTGCCATAGACGGCTGCAACGGCCAATCCGATGACAAAGCAATTCGGATAGACCTCTCCGGTGCGATCCATCACCTCTTCCTCAGAGCGCGAGACCCACATGGCCCCATTGCCTGGTACCGTCTTGTACAAGTTCCGTTTATGCAGGAGCTCAACCAGGACGGCATCGTGGCCGGTGGCATCCACGACGATTGTACTCTCAAGGGCGATGGGGTCGACATGGATCCTGTCATGCCCAGCCATCTCGGCGGTCGTGTTATTCACCACAACACCTTCCAAGGAGGCATCCTGTCGAAGGATCAAGTCCACCACTCGCGTAAGGTTCATGATCCTGGCCCCAGCCTGGTAGGCGGCAGTAATGAGCGCACCGGTGGCATGGGGTGGATCAACCATGTACATGCCCGCACACTCGGTGATTTTCTTGCACGGCACGCCGATTTCTTCGAGAATCTCATTCGCAGGCTCACAAATCGTGGCCTTGTTCATGAGGTACCCACCGGACCAGAATCCGCCTCCAAGTGCCAGACTTTGTTCGATGAGAAGGGTACGAAACCCCATCGCAGCTAAGTCGTGCGCGCAAATCAGCCCTGATGGTCCGGCGCCCACAATGATGACGTCACTCTCGATCAGTTGATCGAATTCTTTGTAGTATTCCCGGGCAATTTGCCGGGTAATGTCTCGCTCTCGTAATGGAGCGGGTTTTGGCTTGGCCATACAGCTCTCCTAGCGATAAATTTCAGAACCGGTTTTTTTGAACTCTTCGGATTTTTCTTTCATGCCGATCTGAATCGCTTGGTGCGCATCGACCTTGAGCTGCGCGGCATAATCACGGACATCTTGCGTGATCTTCATGGAGCAGAAGTGAGGCCCGCACATGGAGCAGAAATGCGAAACCTTGGCGGCGTTGTCCGGAAGTGTTTCGTCGTGGAACTGTTGCGAGGTTTCCGGATCAAGCGACAGGTGAAACTGGTCTTCCCAGCGGAATTCGAATCGGGCCTTCGACAGGGCGTTATCTCGCGCTTGGGCACCGGGATGGCCCTTGGCGAGGTCGGCGGCATGGGCGGCAATTTTGTAGGTGATGACGCCGGTTTTCACGTCTTCGCGAGTCGGCAAGCCCAGATGCTCCTTGGGCGTGACGTAGCACAGCATGGCGCACCCGTACCACCCGATCATGGCGGCACCGATGCCGGACGTAATGTGGTCATAACCGGGGGCAATATCGGTCGTGAGGGGGCCTAGGGTGTAGAAAGGGGCTTCATGGCAGGCCTCGAGTTGCTTTTCCATATTTGCCTGGATCATATGCATCGGAACATGACCTGGCCCTTCGATCATGACCTGGACATCATGGTGCCAGGCGATCTTCGTCAGCTCACCCAGGGTCTCCAGCTCGGCAAACTGGGCCTCGTCGTTGGCATCCGCGATGGACCCAGGTCGGAGTCCGTCGCCAAGGCTAAAGGCGACGTCGTACGCTTTCATGATTTCACAGATTTCCTCAAAGTGCGTGTAGGCAAAGTTTTCTTGATGGTGAGCCAGACACCATTTCGCATGGATGGAGCCGCCGCGTGACACAATTCCAGTCATGCGTGTGGCGGTCATCGGCACATAGGCGAGGCGGACGCCGGCGTGAATCGTGAAATAATCGACGCCCTGCTCAGCCTGTTCGATCAGGGTATCGCGGAAAATCTCCCAGGTCAGGTCTTCTGCCTTGCCGTTGACCTTTTCAAGCGCCTGATAGATCGGCACGGTGCCGATCGGGACCGGGGAGTTGCGGATGATCCATTCGCGGGTTTCATGGATGTTTTTGCCGGTCGACAAGTCCATGACCGTATCGGCTCCCCAGCGGGTGGACCAGATCATCTTTTCGACTTCTTCTTCGATCGAAGAGGCGACGGCGGAATTGCCGATGTTGGAATTGATCTTGACCAGAAAGTTCCGGCCGATGATCATCGGCTCGCTCTCCGGATGGTTGATGTTTGAGGGGATGATGGCTCGACCACGTGCGACCTCATCGCGAACGAACTCCGGTGTGATGGTCCGAGGAATACTGGCGCCCCAGGCGAACCCCGGGTGCTGCTTTACGCCACCATGATGTCCATTCTGTTCGCCGAGCTGTGCAGACCGTTCCCGGGATTGATTTTCACGGATCGCGATAAATTCCATCTCCGGGGTGATGATGCCCTTTCGCGCATAATGCAGCTGGGTTACGTTTCTCCCCGGTTGTGCTCGTAGCGGTTTGCGGATGTGTTGAAACCGAAGTTCAGCCAACTTCGGATCGTTCGCCCGCAAACGGCCGTACGCCGACGTCACCGTTGGGAGCTCTTCAACGTCCTGTCGATTGAGTACCCAGGGGCGTCGCAACGGAGCGAGGCCCTTGCGGACATCGATCGTCACAGCGGGATCGGTGTAAGGACCTGAGGTATCGTACACGATCACAGCCGTGTTCTGAGAGCTGGTCCCGTTAATCCCCTTTGTAGGAGTCAGACTGATTTCTCGCATTGGGACGTGGACCCCTGGCTGAGCCCCGGGGACATGGATTTTCTGTGACGCAGGGAAAGGGGTGGTGGAGAGGGGAGAGGATGGGATTCCAGCACCGTTTCCATTCGCCGCCCCTTGCATATGTGTGTGGATGCTCATGATGAGATCCTTTCATCTGTTTGTCTGTGTTACGGTAGAGGCGAGGGCCGCAATCGGTCACCCACAATAAAAAAGCCGCTTCCCCAAACTGGAGAACGCGGCTGATTCCTCACAAGGCCCGCTCAAATCGGCTTCCCTACGCTGGTATTACCCAGGTCAGGTTGTGAGGGTCGTCCGATCGTTCGGACTCTCAGCCTCATGGCTCCCCTAGCTATGAATGAATAATCGTAGTACTCCAACCCACCGAAGTCAATCGGCTATTAGGCCCATAGCGAATCTTCTCCTTTTGGGGTGAGGAGAATAGGACTTTTCCGCAAGGGAGGATTCGTTGAATGTAGAAGGGGCCTATCGTAGAATCAATCTCCTGACTTGGGAGGACGTATTGTGACAGCTACCGCGACATTACCAAAACCCATCACCGAGTACCAGGCGTTGTCGGCAGACGAATTGTTTCGCCGAACGGTCTCAGCTAAGCGAGTCCTTGGTGAGCGGGTCATGATACTCGGCCATAACTACCAGCGTGATGAAGTCATTCAACATGCCGACTTTCGCGGAGATTCGCTGTTGTTGGCCAAGCTCGCCGCGGAGCGTTCCGAACGACCCTACATTGTGTTTTGCGGTGTGCACTTCATGGCTGAGACAGCGGATATCCTCAGTCGTTCTCAGCAGACGGTGATCCTGCCCGATATGGCTGCGGGTTGTTCCATGGCCGATATGGCTGCGATTGAGCAAGTCGATCAATGTTGGGAAGCGTTGGATCGTGTGGTCCCTGCTGATGAGACCGTGATGCCTGCGGTGTATGTGAATTCAGCGGCAGTGCTCAAGGCGTTTTGTGGTGAGCATGGGGGTATTACGTGCACGTCATCTAATGCCAAAGCCGTGATCGAGTGGTGTTGGGCTAGACGAGAAAAGATCCTGTTCTTTCCCGATGAGCATTTGGGCCGTAATACGGCGAACAAGATGGGGATTCCCCGTGAACAGATGATTGTCTGGGACCCCTATCAACCCAACGGTGGGAATAATAAGGAGGCTATTCGGCGGGCCAAGCTGATCCTCTGGAAAGGTCACTGCAGTGTTCACCAAATGTTTCAGCCGGTGCACGTGGATCATTTCCGCAAGCAGTATCCGGATGGCAAGGTCATCGTGCATCCGGAATGCCATGAGGATGTGGTGAACAAGGCTGACCTGATCGGCTCAACCGAGTTCATTATTCGGACCGTCACGGCTGCACCGGCCGGGACGACCTGGGCCGTCGGCACCGAATTGAATCTCGTCAATCGTTTGAAGCACGAGTTGGGAGACAAGAAGGTGTTCTTCCTCTCCTCCACGGTTTGTCAGTGCGCGACGATGTTTCGAATCGATGCGGCCCATCTCTGCTGGGCGATGGAGAATCTGGCTAACGGGCATGTCGTCAATCGGATTGTGGTACCCGAGGATGACAAGCACTGGGCGAAGGTCGCACTTGACCGCATGATGGCCGTCAGCTAGCGGACTCGTGAAAAACGCATTCAGTTGCGTGCTCGCGTCGCTCAAACCCTCAACGTACCCGGACCTGTACGCTTCGGGCTTTCGCTCGCTGCGGCCTTGCTGAACGACGTTATTGACGAGTCCGCGAGAAGGGCAAGGACTAGTACCTCGCCAGCCATTCCTGTATAGTCCCCTCGATTCGGTATGATTATGATGTAAGTACTCGGATTGTATTGTCCATGGATTACAAATTGACACTCAATCTTCCCAAAACTGACTTTCCAATGAAGGCCAATTTGCCCCAGCGGGAGCCGGAGATGCTGGCCTGGTGGGAGCAGGAGAAGCTCTATGACCAGATCCAGGCGATGGGGCAGGGTCGGCCTCGATACGTGCTGCATGATGGTCCTCCCTATGCTAATGGCCGTATCCATATCGGGCATGCCTTGAACAAGGTGCTGAAGGACATCATCGTGAAGTCGAAAACGATGGCGGGGTTCCAGGCACCGTATGTGCCGGGATGGGACTGCCATGGCCTTCCGATCGAGCATCAAGTCATGAAGGAACTCGGCGAGAAGAAAAAAGACTTGAACGTGTCGGCAATTCGTAAGCTCTGTCGCGCCTATGCCGAGAAGTATGTCGACCTTCAGCGGGAGGAATTCAAGCGGCTCGGTGTCCTGGGAGAGTGGGATCATCCGTATCTGACGATGACGCCAGGGTATGAGGCGACGATTATCAGGGAGTTCGGGAAGTTCGTCGAGCGGGGAGGTGTGTACAAGGGGCTCAAACCCGTCCTCTGGTGCACGCAAGATCAAACGGCGCTGGCGGAAGCAGAAGTCGAATACGACGACCATGTCTCGCCGTCGGTCTATGTCAAATTTCCCGTCGTGACCACACCGGATGTCTTGGGGAAGACGTTCCCAGGGGTTGTCTTTCCAGACGATGTCAAACTGGTTTCTGTAGTTATCTGGACCACCACGCCCTGGACATTGCCGGCTAATCAAGCCGTCTGTCTGCATCGAGATTTCGACTACGCCTTTGTGCAGGTCGGTAATGAGCTGCTGATTGTCGCGGAGAAACTGTTGGAAACTGTGGCGAAAGCCTGTGGGATCACAGACTATCGCGTCGTCGGGGTCAAAAGAGGAGGAGAAGGCTTTGAGGGGTTAGAAACCCAGCGCCCGCTTTCCACCGGACTGTCGCCGATCCTCCTTGGGGATTTTGTCACGCTCGACCAAGGGACCGGCTGTGTGCATATCGCGCCTGGCCACGGCATGGAAGACTACATCCTGGTGCTTGATCACAATGCCAAGGCGTCACCAGGTGAAAGGCTCGAGATTGTGGCGCCGGTGGATAACGGCGGGCGGTTCACCGACATGGTGAAGGAATTCTCCGGACAACATGTATTTAAGGCGAACCCAAAGATTGTGGATTATCTTCAAGCCAACGGACGCCTGCTCGGCCATGGTTCATTGAGCCATTCGTATCCTCATTGCTGGCGTTGTAAGAGCCCCGTGATCTTCCGCGCCACGGAGCAGTGGTTTGTGTCCATGGAGATGAATGACTTACGAAAAGCGGCTCTTGCGGAGATCGAGCAGGTTCGGTGGATTCCAAGCTATGGCCGCGATCGGATTTTCGGCATGATCGAGAACCGGCCGGATTGGTGTCTTTCGCGTCAACGTGTGTGGGGTGTGCCGATTCCCGGGTTTACCTGCAACGGCTGTCGGCATGTTCTGGCTGATCCGGTTGTGATCGAGCACATTGCGATCTTGATGGAGTCGAAGGGGGCGGATGTATGGTTTGAGCGACCCGCTTCCGAGCTTTTGCCTGCCGAGACCACCTGTCCGAAATGCGGAGGGGCGACCTTCGAGAAGGAACGAGACATTCTCGATGTGTGGTTCGAGTCTGGGGTGAGTTACGCGGCTGTGACGAAGCCGAAGCAGTGGTGGCCTACCGATCTGTACCTGGAAGGGTCCGACCAGCATCGTGGGTGGTTTCATAGCGCGCTGCTGGCTGGAGTGACCACGGATCATCGGGCACCCTACAAAGCCGTCTTGACCCATGGGTTTGTGGTGGACGGGCAGGGGAAGAAGATGTCCAAGTCGGCGGGGAATGTGGTGGCGCCACAAGACGTCATCAAGCAGTCAGGCGCAGAAATCCTACGGCTTTGGGTGTCGGCGCAGGATTATCGCGAAGACCTCCGCATCTCACAAGAGATTCTGAATCATCTTATCGAGGCCTATCGGAAGATCCGCAACACGTCCCGATTCTTACTGAGCAATCTGTACGATTTCAATCCAGATGGTCACCGTGTCCCGTATGCGCAATTGCCTGAATTGGACCGATGGGCCTTGTTGCGTCTTGGTGAGCTCACCACAAAAGTGCGTCAGGCCTATGAGGACTTTGAGTTTCACACGATCTTTCACGCACTCAATAATTTCTGCTCGGTTGACCTCAGCGCCGTGTATCTCGACATCCTGAAAGATCGGCTGTATACCTTTCGAGCCGATTCGCCTGAACGCCGAGGGTCTCAGACGGTGTTGTTCGACATCCTCATCGCCCTGACAAAGCTTATGGCGCCGGTCCTGAGCTTTACTGCCGATGAGATCTGGCGGATGCTGCCGGAAGCGGGGCGTAGGGGAGTGGTCAGTGTGCAATTGGCTCCATTCCCTGAAGTTGAACCTCTCTGGAAAGACAATGAGTTGGCCACCCGGTGGGAGAAGCTACTGAGCTATCGAACTCGCGTACAAGGGGTGCTAGAAGAACGCCGACGAGACAAAGTGATCGGATCGTCTTTGGAAGCCCATGTGCAGCTTGATGCTGCCTCAGAGACGTACGAGTTTTTGAAAGCGTATGAGAGAGACCTGAGTACGATTTTCATTGTCTCGCAGGTATCACTGAAGAGGACGGACGGCGCTCAAACAGATCTCCAGATCGTGGTCACGAAATCTCAGGCGGGCAAGTGCGAACGTTGCTGGAATTACCGAGAAGCCGTTGGAAAGGATGTCGCCCATCCGACCCTCTGTGACCGATGTGTGGAGGCAGTTCGTTGAGCCTATCGATGATGCGTAATATGTTGCTGGCGTCGGTGACCGGGGGTATTATCCTCCTGGATCAGCTGACCAAGCAGCAGATCATGCAGACAATGCGGCTCCATGAGTCGATTCCCGTCATTCCTAACCTCTTCAGCCTGACCTATATCCGAAACCCTGGGGCGGCCTTTGGGATCTTAGCAGGCAGCAGCAATGCGTTCCGCATGGTCTTCTTCGGGCTGACATCGATCTTTGCTCTTGGCCTGCTGGGGACAATCCTGTTGCGGATGCCTGAGGAGGATTGGATGGGACGGATCAGTGTTGCCGGGATACTCGGTGGGGCGATCGGGAACTTGATCGATCGGCTTCGGTTCGGTGAGGTGATTGATTTCTTGGATGTCTACGTGGAGAGCTACCACTGGCCGGCGTTCAACGTCGCGGATTCAGCCATCACCGTCGGGGTGATCGCTCTCATCATCCACTTTGCATTCGAAAAACGGACCGAACCGCCTGAGGCATCGGAGACTTCGTCGGTCTCTTAAGGTCAGAACAGCCTCACGTGCTGAGTTCTGAGCATGAAGTTACACTCAAAACTCAGCACTCAAAATCGGGCACTCGCAATCAGGCCGGCATCCGGACGATAAACCCGCCTTTTTCTTTCGCTTGTTGTTGCTGCTCTGCCGAGAACATGAACAGCGGTTCGCTGTGACAGAACTGGCATTCCTTGGTCGTGATCGTCGCATCGGGTTCCCCGATGCCGACCAGGTATTCCTTCGCGAGTTTGAGTGCGGTGGCTTCATCCGTCGTCATGACATCGAAGTGGATGCGGCCGCTCTTGCCGTGAACCCAGGTATCGTAAACGTGAATCGTATCCGAAGACATGCCCAACTCCTTTCAGCGGACAACCAACATGACCACAATCCCGAGAATAATACGATAGTAGGCAAAGACGCGCAAGGTATGCCGCTGGACATAGGTCAAAAACACGGCGATGACCGCCCATGCGACCAAGAAGGAGACCACCATGCCGAGCCCAAGAGCCAGAAAGTCTTGATCGGTGAACGCTCCGCGTGCCTTCCACGTCTCATACAGCGTGGCGGCGATGATCGTCGGGAGCGCGAGAAAAAATGAATACTCTGTCGCCACCTTACGATCCAGTCCCGCAAGCAACCCACCGATGATCGTGGAACCGGAGCGCGACATGCCGGGAATCAGGGAGGCGCATTGTGCCAGCCCAATCCAGAAGGCATCCCGTGGTGAGACCTGGTCGAGGCTCTTGGTGGCAGCGGTGCGCGTACGTGCCTCCACAAGGAGGATGATGATGCCACCCAAGATCGATGTGGACGCCACCGTCAGGGGAGTAAAGAGATAGGATTTGATCCATCCATGAGCCAACAGGCCAAGAATGGCGGCGGGTAAGAACGCAATCCCTAGCCCGAGGATGAACCATAGATTAGGATGGTGTTGTATGGAGACCGTGAGACGGCTCGACCACGTCATGGAAGGCGAGTTGCCGAGAGACGACCAGAGCGTCTGACGTTCCCGCCAGGCCCCGGACAGCAGTCGACCGATCTTTTCCCGCTCAAAGACGATGACCGCGAGGATAGCGCCCAATTGGATGGAGATTTCAGCGTTGGCAGCCACATCGCCGGTGAATCCCAATGCGTGGCCGACCAAAATCAGATGACCGGTGGACGAGACTGGTAAGAATTCCGTCAGTCCTTCGACGACTCCAAGAATCACGGCGAGAACCGGGCCCCATTCGTTCATGCGTACACCACCTAGGATTGAAGGACATAGAGGTGTGACCCTCCCTGGCTGGCTTTGATAAGATGTGAGGGATCATCACAGAGCCGTGGTGATCCGTCAAGCGCTAGATGGAGGATGATGTGTGGCGTGCCCAAAGGGGGGAAGCGTTCGTGCAATAGTAAATATATTGACAATGCCTGGATGTTGGCATACACACAATGCATGGTACGGGTTCAATACAAAGACACGTGGTGGGATTTGATGGAGGGAGGATCGCATGAGACGTGAGTGGACGGTGGTAGTGCTGGTCGGAGCAGTATTGGCCACGGGATGCGTATCCAACAAGAAGTACCAAGCGGCGTTAACCGAAGCGGATAATGCCAAAATGGAGCTGGAGAAGGCGCGGCAACAGAAAAGCGCCATGGAGCAACAGGTCCGAACGCTCAAAGAGCTGAACGTGAAGTTCGGCAATGAGGCGCAGACCGTTCGTGATGAACTCCAACGCATTGAACATGGGCGCGACGCGGAACGAGGGGCGATCGAAGGCCGCACGAAAGAACTTGAAGAGAAAGTGAAAGCACTCACGGCGCAGAACAGGAACGTGAAACAGGAGTATCAGGATGTCAAGCGTAATAATGATACGCTGAAGTCGTTGGTAGCGCGGTATCAGAAAGAGCTGAAAGATCGCTCCCATGCTGGCCAGGCGGCGGCTGCCACAGTGACCCCCAATCAGCTTGCTTCCGGAACTACTCAGGCAACTCCGGCAGCGTCGGCGGCGATGAATATCAATAAAGTGTCAGCGAACGACATGGTGCTCTTCCTTGGTCTGAAACAGGATGAGGCCGAGCGCATCGTGAGCAATCGCCCCTATCGTGTGAAGGGCGAGTTGGTCGCAAAGAATGTCGTGCCCAAAGAAACCTTCGATCTGATCAAAGATCGAATCTCAGTCACGCCGTAGATCAGACCTCGATCAGTTTCCCGTAATACCACAGGCCGTTCTCTGTAAGAGGAGAACGGCCCGTTTTGTTTGCGACTCACCATCCCGATCGTCCTCACGAGTTTGCACGACCGACGCGAACGGGTCGTTTCTGTTCGTAAGCTCAGCCCGTCGTGCCCTGTTCGTCTTGGTTCGTGAGGTTCCTCGTGCGGGGGAAAGTCGGTATTGCGTGACCCAGAGATGACACATGATAGAACGGTCGAATTGGACGCGTTATTCCAAACGGCTGAGCCCCCAGCTGTAGCTGATTGTCTATCGGCTCACGGAGATTACGGACCATTGAGAGATGTATTGCGCGACCGTCAGTCGCCGGTTCAAGCGGGCGGAGCAGGCGACTGTATGAGTACAAAGCCTAATACTAATTATGCTTCTCTTACGCCTTGATCTGGTCCACACGGATCTGTATAACTAAGATAGATTTTGTCTTAGTTATATGGCGCTTTACGCTTCCAGGGTTGAATATGGGCTGCATTGCCTTCTTTATCTCGTCGGCCCTTCAGGCCCGATAAAAGCAAACGTGGCGGACCTGGCGAAGTTGCAAGGCATCTCGCCAACTTTTGTCGCCAAATTGTTCACTAAAATGAAAAAGGGCGGCTTGGTCACCGCGAGCGAAGGAGCAGGCGGCGGGTACATACTGGCCCGTCCACCAGCAGAGATCACAGTCTGGGATGCGGTCGTGGCCTTGGAGGGTAGCAAGGGGCTTTTTAAATGTACGGAAGTTCGCCTGAACTGCGCCTTGTTCGGTGCGTCACCTCCTGCGTGGGCAAAGAAGGGTGTCTGTAGCATTCATGCAGTGATGCAAGAGGCAGAACGCCGGATGCAACAAACGCTTGATGCGTATACGCTTGCGGACTTGGCCCAACAAGTCGAGCGAAAGGCGCCGAAGGAGTTTCTGAACGAGGTCAATACCTGGTTCGAACGGCCCAAGATCCGCCCTGGTGAACATCTCCACCGTAAGAAGAGGTGAGATCCAGCTGATCGCGCAGTTGTCAAATCTGACGTCTCTTGGATCAGCCCACGTAGGAGCCGTTTTCAAGAGACAGATACATAATCTTGACGTGCGCATAGAAAGGACTCAACGATGAAGAACCTGCTGTTGACCTGCTGTTTTGTGAGCCTCATGTCCAGCCCACTTTGGGCACAGCAAGCTGAAGTCACGCCGCTACTCTCGAAAGATCTTGCCGATATACCCGGCAAGGAAGGACTGATGATCACAGTCAATTTTCCTCCTGGTTCAACCGACTCAGTGCACCGACACAATGCGCATGCATTCATCTATGTGCTGGAAGGCTCCATCATCATGCAGGTAGAGGGTGGTAAACCTGTCACCTTGACGGCAGGACAAACCTTCTACGAAGGACCGAACGATGTGCATACGGTTGGCAAAAATGCAAGCAATACCAAGCCGGCAAAGTTTCTAGTGATCTTCCTCAAGGACAAGCAGGCACCAGTCCTGGTGCCGGTCAAGTAGTTGGCTGCTAGGGAGAATGTTTTTGTCACGCGAGGAGGAGTGCCAGTTGGAAAACCTCGTCTTTCAGTCACGAGCGCAAGGACAAAGCCCATATGAAGATTGTAGTCATTGGCGGCAGCGGGCAGATCGGCGCGCGGCTGGTCAGACAGCTTAATCAACGGGGACATCAAGGCATACCAGCATCACCCACATCGGGTATCGACACGCTCACGGGCGCTGGGCTGGCAGCAGTGTTGGAGGACGCTCAGGTCGTTATTGACGTTACGAATCCGACGTCCTTCGAATCCGGCACGGTGATGCATTTTTTTGACACATCGACACGAAATCTCCTGTCTGCTGAAGCAGAGGCAAAGGTGGAGCACCACGTTGTGCTGTCGGTCGTCGGGGCAGATCGTATGGCGGACGTCGGCTATATGTGCGCGAAAGTGGCTCAAGAGCAATTAGTCCAGCGGGGACAGATACCCTATACAATAGTTCGAGCTACACAATTTTTTGAATTCATCAGGACGATCACCGACTTAGGCACTAAAGGCGCAACGGTTCGACTCCCTCCAGCGCTGATGCAGCCGATTGCTGCGGATGACGTCGTCGCTTTTCTGGTGGAAGTGACCGAACGCGCGCCGAGCAACAGTACGATCGATCTGGCAGGACCTGATCGAATCCGTATGGACGAAATCGCACGCCGTCTTTTGAATGTCAACCAAGACCCTCGCGAGGTCCTGTCCGATCATCAGGCGCTCTATTTCGGCGGGAGGCTAGACGACCGATCGTTGGTGCCTGCCGGTCGCCATTGCGTCGGCATGACTCATTTCCAAGACTGGCTCAGAATCCAACCACCGCCACCTCCTTATGCCCACCTAAGCAGGACATAGAAAGAAATACGGATCCGATTGAGGTGCGAAGATTAAAAAAGAGGTCGGATAGAAAAGGGGGATAGGCTACTTTTATGTGGGGAAGCCCATGGACGACTCCGCGCTCTGCTGGTGGATTCTCGTCAGAGCCGGGTAGAGCGGAGAACGTCTCGTTCATTTTGTGATCCACCATCTCCTCGGGTTGCTCAACCTTCCTCATGGCTGTGAGGGAGAAATTTGTACAACGATCTCCGACAGGGAAGGGTCTTGGTTGACGATGTAGTGGATCGGTGACGGGAAACCGGAGGTTTCGTCGGTCATCACCGATTCACGTAGGTAATGTCGAGTGGAATCATCGAGCAGCGTGCTATCGAAGGTCGCCGAAGGGACCCTGTCCGTACGAGAGAATCGAATGACGAGCATGTCAGGCGTCGACGGGACGGAAATGGTCAGGGGGGTATGGGCCGTGAGTTTGGAGGAGGGCTGTTCGGCCTCTGAGATTGGGAACAGGAGTTGGGGATTTGAGGAGCCATCGTGCTTCCATAGTTGCAGATAGCCATCTTGATTGGACTCAATGGTGAGCTTCAGGGATACGACCTGGGGTGCCGTCTCTATGGCACTGTCCTGATAGCGTTCGGGCTGTTCTTTGTGGCTGACACTATACCGAATACCTGCTGGTTGATGGGGGGTAGGGCGCTTGCTCTTGGTCATCGCCAATGATTGGGGTGTGAGTTCTGACTGATTTAGAGACTGAGCAGATTCGCTCCCAGCCTTCTCACGGCGTCGAGTATCTCCTGCCATCGACCTATCTTGGCCCTGCGGTCCTGCTCCATAGAAGAGGGAACGAGCACTCAGCGTTGAGCTGGTTTGGCCGGACGTTGCTGCTGCCGGAATCTTTGTCGGTGCAGTCGGTGCAGGTAGAGAAGCAGCAGTGGGGGGCGTGCTCGCAGGTTGTTGATCAGTCGAGGCTGAAGTTTGTTCTTCCGGCCCGGCGAGCTTATCCGACGTTGATTCGTCCGGTCTTTGCAGCTCAGACGCCTCATGCTGTTGGAGGGGACTCTTGCTCGATGAAGCTCCAGCACGTCGTTCCTCTAGTTTACCTAGTGCGGAGGACTTTTGTTTCGCTGTCTTATTGTAGGGCGCTTCTTTTCTGATCGAAGCTGCTTGTTCCACGTTGTCTTGTGCGTTCAGTTGAGGCTTATTGATCGTCGGTGCCGTGGGTTGGGTAGCGGAAGGTACGGAAGCGGGAGGAGCCGCAGTCATCACCTCTTCAGTAGCGAGGGATCGGCCGGCTTCTTTCACACTGTCCTCGTAGATTCTTGTGCCAAGGATAACCGCAAGGACGACTGTGGCGAGGCCCCCGGCCCAAGCAAGTACGGCTGGCCGACGGAACCAATCGGACCATGATGCAGTCTCAACGGCGCTTGCTGTCTGAGTCGCTTGTAAGGCCTGCAACAGTCTCCGGCGCACCACAGGATCAGTGAGTAATTCTTTCAGTGATTGCTCATCAGCAAGTGCAGTGAACAATTGTTGATCAGTAAGCGCTGTCCTGTAGAGCTGTTGTTTCTCCTCAGCTGTCAGCGTATCCGCCGCAAATCCTCCGAGAAGTTTTTCTAGATCGTATTCCGACATTGTTATAGGACCATGAAGTCTGACGAGTTGTTTGCACTCAGCACTACTAGAGTCATTCCCAACTGCCTCCCATAAGCCCAAGGAGGTGCTTCCTACATCGCAGATCCCAGGTATAAATCGTATTGATGGAGGATTGGCCCATCAATTGCTGAATCTCTGGAAAACTCTTTCCTTCTAACTTCCATGTGAACAAGTCTCGGCAGCGTTCCCCCAATTGTGTGATGGCAGTTAATAGTCGATCAACGCGTTGCTTCTGATCGAGTTGAACCATAGGATCGTCCCTGGTATCGGCTAGCGGGAAATCCTCGACCGACTCCTGATGATACTCACCTCGCCGCAAGGCCTTGCGATGGGCATCCAGCATCTTGTACCGCAACACCTGAAAGGCCAAGGGGACGAGCTCGGTCAATTCAGTCACTCGTGAATACTTGTCGTGCAGGACAGCTAAGACGTCCTGTGTCAGGTCTTCAGCATGATCCCTCGATAGACGTGATGTCGCAAACGCGAGAATCCTTTCGCGAAGGGCGGTCAGTGTCTGGTCACGGTCCATCAATGGTCAGCGATCGAAGCGGTTGTCGAATCAGATAC
>NZ_JBUBKD010000025.1:30774-32092 GCF_054902215.1 Nitrospira sp. CMX1
AGGTCTCCGATCGATCGGAAGTGGAGATTGAGCCCGGTGCATACCTCAACTTGCCGATCGAAACGGTTTTTGGTGTGAATCATACTCCACAATTTGCCAAGGCCTACTCGCCCCCAAGCTGCCATATGGAAAACCGACAAGGGATAGTCTGTTCCAAAGAGGAGGCGGGATTGCAGTTCGGGATGATGTCTGAGGTGCAGCAACATCTTTAGTCGATGAGGCTGGGTGAGGGCTGAAATGTCGGCATAGAAGTTCGGATAACGCGCGCACAGTTCACGAAATGTTGGAAGAAATTTTTCATACAGCATCAACCCATAGCTGCAGGCGTGGGCCGCAATGACGGTCACCCCTTCGTCCAGTGCCAAGCGAAGCCGATCAGGATCTCCCAGGGATTGATCTTTGCCGATCAGACTAAATTCATACCCAACGTGGCTCAAGAACGGCAGTCTTCGTTGAGCCAATGCACGATAGAACGGTCGGTATTTCTCATCCGCCGGGTTGAAGTGCTGGGCGTTCGGGAGCACTTTGATCAGGACAGCTCCGGCGTCTGCACAGCGGTGCACTTCGTCGATCGCATCTTCGCGCTGAGGATTGATCGAAGGGCCGGCTAGAAATACATCGGGATAGTCTTTCACGGCCTTGAAGACATAATCGTTACTGACGAGAAAGTCCGTGTGCCGACGATTGAGGAGGCCTGTCTGATCATAGAATCCATCCATTCCCAGGAGCACGACTTTCCGCACGTATCGTGAGGTACGCAACTCTGCCAGAAGATGGTCGAGATAGCGCTGATTCGTCTCACGCGGGTGCGCCGGCGAGAGGTCATGTTTCCATAAGAGGAAACGAAATAAGGGGCTTCGAAGTAAGTTGGGTGAGATGAAACACCCGTTGTCACCGTCCGGCAGGGCAGCCAGATGGACATGGCAGTCGATGAGGGATTTGCCTGTAGGTGCCATTAGGTGTTGCGAGTTTCGAAATCCACCAGGATTCCAGTTTTGCGTTCCGCATTTGGAATTCAAACTCGAGACGCGAAACCCGAAACGGGTTTATCCCCCCTGCAGTCGTTCTGCTGCGATCCGCTTCACCCCTCGCAGATCGAGTTTTCCAGTGCCAAGAACCGGCAATGCGTCAACTTTCACGACGTGATGCCGAGACGGAATGAACAGATTCGGGAGGCCCATGGCGGATAGTTTTGAGAGGATATCGGGAATCACGGCTTCATCCAACGTGTGCAGGACGGCTAAGCGCTCTCCTTTTTTCTCGTCAGGGAGGCCGGTCACAGCAAAGACTTGCACTTCGGCACCGGACGCTTGCTGCA
>NZ_JBUBKD010000026.1:0-6207 GCF_054902215.1 Nitrospira sp. CMX1
TGAGAGGACTGTACCTTGCGTTCATTGTCGATTTTTGGGAACACCGCAGTCTTGCTCAACCGCCCAGCCTGGTGATAAGCGCTATTTGACGCACGCCCATCATCCTCGATAATCTTAAGCAACAACTGCAGCTCATTATTTCGAGCCACACGATCCGCATGGATGCGCAATTGAGAGAACCCGTCTTGGCCGTCCTCATGACCCTACTCCTGGTAGGGCTGTTCGCTTCCGACATGTATTCGCCGATGGCTTTCGCCGATCATGAGTTTTATGTGGTTGTTGTTTTAGTTGCCACTGCGTCGCGTTTTTCATGGATGCCGTCGATTGCTGCTGGTGTCGGTACCCTCCTTACCATGATTGGAGGGATCGGGACTCCATGGTTTACCAATTTGCCACCTTGGATTCAGATGGGGAACCGGTCCATCACGATTGTGATTTTGTGGGTGCTCGTGTGGTTTGCCTGGAAGCGGCGCCAGGCTGAAACAGCACTGCAGAAGGCAAATGAACATCTGGAACACAAGGTTGCAAAAAGAACTCAGGAACTTGCCACCGTTAATCAGACCTTAGTAATGGAAATCGCCGAACATATTCACACTGAACAGGCGTTGCGACTCTCCCAAGGGCGGCTTGCCGACATCCTCGACCTCGCCGAAGACGCCATCATCGTCACCGAACGTGATCGATCGATCACACTTTTTAATCAAGGAGCGGCGAAGTTATTCGGCTATGATCCGAGCGAGGTGCTGGGGAAGCCGATTGATCTGTTGCTGCCGGAACGATTTTGGATTGCTCACTCATCCTCCATCAACAAGTCTACTCATAATTCGGAATCGACTCATCGGATGGCACAACGCTGTGAGGTGGTCGGTTTAAAAAAAGATGGATGTGAGTTTCCTGCAGAGGCAAGCATCTCCCTGCTGAGTGTTGGTTCGAGAACCACGTTTACGTTAATCGTGCGAGATATCACAGACCGGCTGAGGACGGAGCGGCAGCTCCAGTCATTAACGGCTAAACTGATGACGGCGCAAGAAGAAGAGCGGCGGCGTATTGCCCGCGAGCTTCACGACGATATTAACCAACGTCTGGCCTTGGTCGCAATTGACATTGGGAACATGTTGTCCACCCCCTCCACCATGACTATCCAAGCACAGAAGACGATCCAATCCCTCAATCAACGGCTGGCCAAGATATCCGATGACGTTCGCCGCATGGCATACAAATTTCATCCCTCTATTCTGGACGATCTCGGTCTCACTGCCGCACTCAAACACATGGCCGATGAGTGGTCCGAAAAAACGGGGATTAAAACAGTCGTCGTGGGGGAAGAGATGGCCGATCCTTTACCGCGTGATGTCGCCTCATGTCTCTATCGAGTAACGCAGGAAAGCCTTGCCAACATCATGAAACATGCTCGCGCCGCGCGTGTGGAAGTCGAATTGACCTGTGACGGACAAGAGATTACGCTATCGATTCAGGATACCGGTGTCGGCTTCGATCTCAAGGATGCTCAAACGCGCCATTCCGGGTTAGGTCTTGTCAATATGAGGGAGCGAGTACGGTCCGTCCAAGGGCGATTGGACATCTCCTCAGAGCAAGGGCGAGGCACATGCATCAGTGTCCACATCCCATTTTCTGGAGTACGACATGAAGAAACCACGAGTTATCTTGGCTGACGACCATACCTTTGTGCTCGAGGGATTCAAAAAATTGCTGGACGTGCATTGCGAACTAGTAGCATCTGTTGAAGACGGTCGGGCTTTACTTGAAGCTGCTGTAAGCCTCAAGCCTGACGTCGTGATACTGGATATTTCGATGCCAAAGCTTAACGGTATTGAGGCAGCCAAAAAGCTCAAGAAGCAGGTCCCTGCAGTGAAACTGATTTTCGTGACGATGCATGCCGACATGGCCTATGTCGATGCAGCGTTCAGAGCCGGAGCGTCAGGCTATTTGCTGAAACGATCAGCAGCCACAGAATTAATGCAGGCGGTGCAGTCCGTGATGAATGACAAGTTCTACATGACTCCGCTGATTACAAAAGAAGTCATGACGTCATTCCTGAATCCAGCACAACCCCGTTTGGCCACGATCGACGACTTGACGACGAGGCAGCATGAGATTCTACAACTGGTTGCGGAGGGATTGTCGGCGAAGGAAATTGCCGACCAACTGAAGATTTCTCACCGCACGGTCGAGTTTCACAAGACCAGGATCATGGAACAACTCCATGTCCACAGCACGACTGACCTAGTCAAGTACGCAGTGACCCATGGCATAGTCACGACATCCTAAGACCTTCGGGCCTACTATAGTAGTTGGTTCACGAACACCTCGTAGTTTTTCAAATACCAGCCGGTAGTCTTTCTTTCTCTCCTCCCAACAGCGTTCGGCTACACTACGTCCGCGTGAACGTTTGTTACGTCAGCTCTGATTTGAGCAGGAACGATGCTTGTTCCCAACTCGTCTATGAACAGACGAGCGGGTGCCGTGATGCAGATTTGGTTGCGCACGCGCGGAGCTCAGGAAATGGAATCGAAATAAAAACAAGAATGCTGATCTTTCTTATACTTATAGCGTCTTCCTCATACTACTAAACGGGAGGTGGAACACATGGTCATTACGCGTAGGCAGTTCATGAAAACTTCTGCCGGCACGATCGCTGCCATAGCCGTGGCGGACAAAGTCCTGGCCTTGACGGCGCTTCAGCCGGTAATCGAGGTCGGTAACCCCTTGGGGGAGTATCCGGACCGATCGTGGGAACGGGTCTATCACGACCAATATCGGTACGATTCGTCCTTTACCTGGGTCTGTTCCCCCAACGACACGCATGCCTGCCGTATTCGAGCCTTCGTGCGAAACGGAGTGGTGATGCGGGTCGAGCAAAATTATGATCACCAAACCTATGAGGATTTATACGGAAATCGAGGCACGTTCGCCCACAACCCACGTATGTGCTTGAAAGGATTCACCTTTCATCGGCGAGTGTACGGGCCGTATCGTTTGAAGGGGCCCGTGATGCGGAAGGGGTGGAAGCAGTGGATGGATGACGGCTCACCCGAACTCACCTCGGAAACTAAGCGCAAGTACAAGTTCGACAGCCGTTTCTTGGACGATATGCTTCGGGTCTCCTGGGATACGGCGTTTACCTATGTGGCGAAGGCCATGATCATCATTTCCACGCGATACAGCGGTGAAGCTGGGGCGCGGCGTCTTCGCGAGCAAGGTTATGCGCCTGAGATGATTGAAATGATGAAGGGTGCAGGCGTGCGCTGCTTCAAGCACCGAGCAGGCATGCCCATTCTCGGGTTTATCGGCAAACACTCCAATACCCGTTTCAACAACAGCGTCCTGCCGGTGCTGGATGCGTGGATACGCAAAGTCGGTCCGGATCAGGCCCAAGGCGGTCGTTATTGGAACAACTACACCTGGCATGGAGACCAAGATCCTTCACAGCCATTTTGGAACGGCACGCAAAATTGCGACGTGGATTTGAGCGATATGCGTTTCACGAAGTTCAACACGAGCTGGGGCAAGAATTTCGTCGAAAACAAGATGCCGGAAGCGCATTGGAAGCTCGAGTCGATCGAGCGCGGGGCGCGCCTCGCGGTGATCACTCCGGAGTACAATCCGACGGCCCAGCGAGCCGACTACTGGATTCCCCTTCGACCACAATCGGACGGGGCCTTTTTCCTCGGGGCCTGCAAGATCATTCTCGATGAGAACATGCAGGACATTAACTATATCAAACAGTTCACGGATATGCCCCTGTTGGTCCGCACGGATACCCTCCAGTATCTGGATCCACGGGATGTCATCCCGAACTACAAGTTCCCTGATTTCTCTCACAGTTATTCCGGCCGGATCCAAGCATTGAAACCGGAGTATATCGAACGGTTAGGCGGCTTCATGGTGTGGGACTCGGCCAAGCAGCAGGCCGTCCCGCTCCATCGTGAGCAGGTCGGCTGGCATTTCGATAATAGCGGGATTAATCCGGCTTTGACGGGTACCTATCGAGTCAAGCTGTTGAACGGACGAGAAATCGACGCGCAGCCCATCTACCAGATGTATCTGATCCACTTCCAAGACTACGATCTTGATACCACGCATCAGATTACCCGCTCTCCCAAGGACTTAATCGTCCGTTGGGCTCGGGACTCGGGCACGATCAAGCCGGCGGCAATCCACAACGGCGAAGGGGTCTGCCACTATTTCCACATGACGACAAATGGACGGGCGGCTGCCTTGGTCCTGACCTTGACCGGCAATATCGGCAAGTTCGGCACAGGTTGCCATACCTGGTCCGGCAATTACAAAGTGGGAATTTGGAATGCGACGCCCTGGTCGGGTTCCGGCGGCGGCGTACACTTATCGGAAGATCCCTGGCAGATCAATCTGGACCCCAATGCCCATGGGAAGGAAATTAAGTACAAGAACTACTACTATGGCGAAGAGCCCGCGTACTGGAACCACGGGGATACGGCCTTGATCGTCAATACCCCGAAGTATGGCCGCAAGGTGTTTACCGGGAAGACCCATATGCCGACCCCCAGCAAGTTGCGGTGGGTCGTCAACGTTAATATTTTGAACAACGCCAAGCACCATTACGATATGGTGCGGAACGTCGACCCCAACATCGAATGTCTCATCACGCAAGACATCGAAATGACATCCGACGTCAATCACGCCGATGTCGCATTTGCCTGCAATTCGTGGATGGAGTTCACCTATCCCGAAATGACGGCCACAGTGTCTAATCCATGGGTTCAAATCTGGAAGGGTGGAATCAGGCCGCTGTACGACACCCGGAACGATGCAGATACGTTTGCGGGGGTGGCGGCAAGACTCGCCGAGATCACGGGCGAGAAACGGATGCGAGACGTCTTCCACTTTGTTTATGAAAATCGAGTGGACGTATACGCACAACGCCTCCTTGACGCGTCCAGCACCTTTTACGGGTATAGTGCCGATGTGCTCTTGAAGTCTGAAAAGGGTTGGATGGTGATGGTTCGGACCTATCCGCGGCACCCACTCTGGGAGGAGACCAACGAGTCGAAGCCCATGTGGACCAGATCAGGGCGCATCGAGAGCTATCGTGTTGAACCGGAAGCGATCGAGTACGGCGAGAACTTTATTTCTCATCGTGAAGGGCCGGAGGCGACCCCGTATCTGCCGAACGCCATCTTCACGACAAACCCGTATATTCGTCCGGACGACTATGGTATTCCCATCACGGCTCAACACCACGACGACAAAACGATCAGGAACATCAAGCTCTCGTGGGCGGAAATCAAGCGCCACACCAACCCTCTGTGGGAAAAGGGCTATCAGTTCTACTGTGTGACGCCGAAGACGCGTCACCGCGTCCATAGCCAGTGGTCGGTCAACGACTGGGTGCAGATTTACGAATCCAACTTCGGTGACCCCTATCGCATGGATAAACGGACGCCAGGAGTCGGCGAACACCAGGTGCACATCAATCCCCAAGCGGCCAAAGACCGCGGCATCAACGACGGGGACTATGTCTACATTGATGGAAATCCGGTGGATCGCCCCTACCGTGGCTGGAAACCGAGTGATCCCTACTACAAAGTCGCTCGGCTTATGATCCGGGCGAAGTACAACCCGGCCTATCCGTACCACGTGACCATGGCCAAGCACGCGCCGTATGTGTCGACGCCGAAATCCGTGAAAGGCCACGAGACCCGACCAGATGGACGAGCTATCGCCATCGACACTGGGTATCAGTCGAACTTCCGGTACGGCGCCCAACAGTCCTTCACGCGCAGCTGGCTCATGCCCATGCATCAAACCGACTCGCTTCCCGGTAAATCTGCAAACGGGCTGAAGTTTAAGTGGGGATTCGAGATTGATCACCATGCGGTCAATACGGTGCCGAAGGAGTGTCTCATCCGCATCACGAAGGCGGAAGACGGCGGGATCGGCGCCCGTGGCCCATGGGAACCGGTCCGGACCGGCTTTACGCCGGGCCAGGAGAACGAGTTTATGATTAAGTGGCTGAAAGGTGAGCACATTAAGATCAAGGTGTAACCGGAGGCCAATGGTCCAATCGGCAATGGTCAATCGGAACCGGATCTGGTTGGCCATTGCCGGTCGCCTTTACCAAGTGACTGTGACTTATTGACCGATGACACCTAACGGAGGAAACCATGCCTGAAGTCTATAACTGGCAGCTGGGCCGCAAGATGCTGT
>NZ_JBUBKD010000027.1:0-5923 GCF_054902215.1 Nitrospira sp. CMX1
GTGGCGGCGTCACGATGAGGGTGACGGGGATCGACATGGGCTGGGCGCCGGGGGCGCTGAGGGTAATACTGCCGGTATACGTGCCGGCGCCAAGTGAGCCCAGGACGGGGGTAAGGGTCACGGTGCCGTTACCGGTGCCGGTTGTCGCCGAGAGCGTGAGCCAGGCGGCATTGTCCGTTGCGGTCCAGTGGAGCGTGCCCCCGCCAGTATTGCGGATGCTCAGCGATTGAGGGGCCGGGTTGCCTCCGTTCTGTTGAGCGGTAAACGACAAACTGGAGGAACTGACACCAATGGCTGGCGGGAGGGCCGGTGGTGGCGTCACGATAAAGGTGACGGGGATCGACACGGGCTGGGCGCCGGGGGCGCTGAGGGTAATACTGCCGGTATACGTGCCGGCGCCAAGTGAGCCCAGGACGGGGGTAAGGGTCACGGTGCCGTTACCGGTGCCTGAAGCAGGGCTTAGGGCCAGCCACGCTGCAGTCGTTGTGGCATTCCAGGTTAATGTTCCCCCACCTTGGTTGCTGACGGTCAGGGTTTGTGGAGGAGGCGGTGCATCTCCCTGCTGAATACTAAAGGAAAAACCAGGAGAGTTGAGTCCTATGGCCGGTACTAGATTGGATGGTGTGACAAGCTGTCTCAGTGCCGGCATTCCGGACAACAGTCTCGACTTGGGTGTGGGGGATGCTGTGGGGAGAGAGGTATCCTCTGCTGCCGCGGAGGCAAAATGAATTGATACAACCATCGGTTCGAATAGGATGGGAGCCAGGCAGAACCCAATGGGGAATAACAACAAGTGCCGGATATTCTGGCGCATTGCTTGGATCCTCCTTGCGAGTCCATCGCGAAGCGAACGATTCACAACGAGGCGGGATTGGGAGCAAGTCGAGTGCCGTGTTTATTATGGAGAGATAGGCTTAGTGGGGTTGTCGCATGGATTGAAAGGATTTTCAGGTGCTTGAACGAAGATACTGGTTCATGTCTGTGCGATGTGGTACGTAACTCTACCGGGACAATGAAAAGGCGTGACTCGCACAATTGTACAGATGATGAAATGGTTTAGGTATAGCGTGTAACACTGTAAGATGTCGGGGAGTTACTGGAAAGTTTCTGCTTGTCATGTTCGGATCGTGTTGATATATCTAAAAAAGGTTTGATGAGTGTTGAGTTTCAGACAACGATCACCCCGATTCCAGGTGTTTGGTGTACGAATAATCGATAATGGACAATATCCGTTACGATGGTTTAGGTAAGTCGATTTAAGTCGCTCGAACCGAATGACTTCCTTCCCGACCAAGGAAACGAGTATTGAGGGATTCACCTACGGCGCAGTTCAAAGCTGACGATTCAAGACGTCGATGACCAATGTGTATGGGTATCCGGCTTTGAGGGTTCAATCGCAAGGAGGGAATCCGGGATCATTCAGACTGTCTGTTAAGGCGGCTACCCCCAATATTGGGGTTGCAGTTTGGGATAGGTCGTGTCAGGGCGGAGGCTGCGGGGGCGACGAGAGGCTGTCTCTATGAAAGACCATCCAGTTCTTGACGATCCGGAGGCGTTCTGCCATTGTTATCATGATTTCCATTGTGACTGAGGTTTGGGAGAGCGTGAGAAGAATATGAACAAGCGACAAGCACGATCTATTGCAGTTGTTGGGCTGGGCTACGTCGGCCTTCCGATCGCTGTGGCGTTTGGAAAAATCGGCCAGGTTGTTGGGTTTGATATCAACAAGAAAAAGATCGAGGAATTACAGAATGGCATTGATCGGACTGGCGAAGTGTCGAAAGAGGATCTCGGCATTACTCAGGTGCGGTATACCTCAGAGCCAGCCGATCTGAAAGTCGCGAACTTCATCATTGTCGCCGTGCCTACTCCGATCAACGACGCGTTGCAGCCAGATCTGACGGCGTTGCAGAAGGCCTCTGAGTTGATTGGTCGAAACTTGTCTGCAGGGAGCATCGTGGTGTACGAGTCAACCGTCTATCCAGGTGCAACAGAAGAAGTCTGCTTGCCTATTTTAGAAAAGGCATCGGGCATGAAAGCCGGGATTGATTTTAAATTAGGGTATTCGCCGGAGCGAATCAATCCGGGAGATAAAGAGCACACGCTTGAAAAGATTATGAAGGTCGTATCGGCACAAGATCAGGACTCGCTGGACATTGTGGCGGACACCTATGCACTCGTCGTCAAAGCGGGTATTCATCGGGCATCGGGTATCAAAGTCGCTGAAGCGGCCAAGGTGATTGAAAACACTCAGCGAGACTTGAATATTGCATTGATGAATGAGCTGTCGCTGATCTTTCATCGACTGGGCATCGATACCAAATCGGTTCTTGAAGCCGCGGGGACAAAGTGGAACTTTCTGAAGTTTTCTCCCGGTCTTGTCGGTGGTCATTGTATTGGTGTGGATCCATACTATCTGACCTCAAAAGCGGAGTCAGTGGGATATCATCCGGACGTCATTCTTGCCGGTCGTCGTATCAACAACGGGATGGGAAAGTTTGTGGCCGAACAGACCATGAAATTGCTCAGCCAGCTGTCGCGCCCGGCGAATGAATTGCGAGTAGGGGTGCTTGGATTGACGTTCAAAGAAAATGTGCCGGATCTCCGTAATAGCAAGGTGCCCGATATCATCCGTGAACTTCATGAATATGGCGTGCAGGTGCTGGTCCATGATCCGATTGCCGAAGAGGAAGAGGCGACGGCAGAGTACGGTATTCATTTGGTTCGGTGGGATGCGATGCGGGATCTTGATGGGCTGATCGTTGCCGTCGCGCATACACGATTCTCTGATATGGGCCTCACGGACTTGCTGCGGCTGCTTCGCAGTCGGGAGCACGGTGTTCTGATCGATGTGAAGAGCATTCTTGATCCGGTCAAAATCCCTCCCTCTCTGAAATACTGGCGATTGTAACTGCTGGTCACGGCGACCGACGATCCGGTAATCCTATGGGGATCCACGGAATTTCCTGATTGCCCTCGGTTGGAACAGATCGTTCATCCGGTTCCGCCCTTCTTCAACTTCTGGCCTTTTCCTTTGAGCCCGTTTTAATCCGTAGTATAAGAAATTGATGGTGGGTGAGGGCACCCTTCATTTCCACCCAATTCATCCCATATGAGCGAGGTGTTGTGACTCGTCGTTGGAATGCCTGTCTGTATTCTCAGCTCGTATGCAAGGTGCTGGGTTTTGGCGTCTTGTGGATCACGGGCTGTTCGCTCTTTGTCTCGCCTGAGGTCAAGCGTGGAGATCAGCACCTAGCTTCAGAGCGATGGGAAGAGGCGAGTCTTGCCTACAAGCAGGCATTGAAGGACGATCCGTTTAATAGCGCTCTTCAAGGCAAATATGCGTTGGCTCGCGAACGTACTGCGGCGATGCATGCTGAACGGGGCCATGCGCTACTCAAGGAAAAGCACGTTGATCTCGCGCTTGAAGAATTCAAGCGCGCCCTTGCGATCGAACCCTCGAGAGCCGAGTATCAGGCGGGATTTCAGGACACGACTCGCATGAAAGAGTCCCGGTCTCAGTATCACGAGGCTGAGCGTTTGGCCAAACTTGGGCGAAATGAGGAAGCCCTGGATAGATTTGCACGAGCTGCGGAGCTCGACCCCGCTTACCAAGAGCCGTTAGAGAGCATCAGTCGTCTCACCGAAGAACAACAAGCCCGGACGAGGGTCGAACGTTCGAGGCAGCCCATCACGCTGAAGTTTAAGAATGCCGGGATCAAGGAAGTGTTGGAAGGTGTGGCAAAGGCGGGTGGGTTCACCCTCGTGTTCGATAAGGATGTTCGGAACGACCCGATATCGATCTCCGTTCAGGAGACACCGTTCGAAGATGCCTTGCAGTTGATTCTCAATAGTAACAGCTTATTTTCCAGGCAGGTGGCGCCGACAGTGTTGGTGATCAGCCCTGATACCAAGCAGAAGCAAGAGCAGTATCAGGATCTGATGATCAGGACCTTCTATCTGTCGACGGCCAAGGCTAAGGATATGGTGTTGCTACTCAAAAGCATGTTGGATTCAAAACGGATGCATGCCAATGAACAGCTGAATGCCATTGTCATTCGTGATCAGCCAGAGAAGTTGGAGCTTGCCGAGAAGATTATTCTGGCCAATGACCGATCCGAACCCGAGGTGGTATTTGACCTGGAGGTGCTGGAGGTTGATCGAACAAAGAAGCAGAATCTCGGACTCAATTATCCGAAGCAAGCGAGTGCTGGGCTGGTTGCTTCCGCATTCAGCGGAACATTGGGAATAGATGCAGCGCTGATGACGTACCGCCAATTGGCGGACTTGGGACCCGGTAACTATCTCTTCAAGATGCCGACCACCGTGTCGCTGGATTTCTTGAAGCAACAATCCGATGTCAAGACGCTCGCCTCACCGAAGGTCCGCGTCATGAACAACAAGAAGGCAGAGATCAATATCGGGGATAAGCAACCGATTCTTCTGTCAACCACCAATGTGTTGCCTGGACAAGCTACGACCGGAGCCGTCCCGACGACGTCGACGGTCACCTCGATTGAGTTTCGAGATACGGGCGTCAAGCTGACCGTTGAGCCTTCAATTCGACTTGGTAACGAATTGTCACTGAAGATGAAAGTCGAAGTGGTTCGAGTCGGAGAAAAGGAAACACTTCAGGGGTCTCCGCTTATTCAGCAATTCAAGTTCGGCAATCGTTCTGCAGAAACGACGCTGAATATGCGGGATGGAGAGACGATCGTGCTCGGGGGATTGCTGCAGGAAGAAGACAAGCGAACACGAGTGAGTGTGCCCTGGATTGGCGATTGGCCTTTTATCGGAAACTTAGTGAGCTCATTTGAAATACAACGCGTCACGACCGAAGTAATTCTCACCATCACTCCCCATATTGCGCAACCGACGCTTCCGGTCGGCTCGCGTAATCAAGCCTTTTGGTCTGGTACCGAATTTAATTATGCGACCCGTCCAGTCTTTTCCGGCTCATCCCCCAAGCTGCCGACTTTGATGGGGGGCGATGCTGAGAAAACCATTCTTAGGGATACAGCGATGGAGAAGAGAGCTGGACAGCAGAACGGGGGGCGATCGCTAGCCCAGTTGGCAACTCCTGGCCCTCAGTTGGCTATCAAGCCCGAGGACTCGATTGTCCAATTCGGTAAAGAAGTGACCCTCTCTATCGTGGATGGTCAACTCCGCTCATCCGGCGAGAGCGCATTTAGGATGGAATACGACCCCAGTATCTTGCAGTTTAAGCGATTGGACGATGCAGAGTTAACTGGGAACGGTGAAGTTTCCAGGGACAGCAGTGAAAGTGAGCCTGGTACCATTCTGTTCCATTTGGCTCGTCCTGCTGGACGAGCACCACGGACTGTGGGGGTCACCTTCCTCGCAAAGGCACCTGGAGTCTCCCCAGTTCGCGTGGAACTGTTGGATTCGGGTAGTGCAGTGGAGGCATCACATGGAGTCGTGGGGGCAGGAGTGGTGCGGGTCCGGTGAGGGAAGATGGGCTCACATTGGTTGAGATGCTCGTCGCCATGACGATTATTGCCATTCTGGCGTCGGTGGCAATGCCACTGAGCAAGGTCTCGACCAAGCGAACGCAGGAAATTGAATTGCGTCAACAGCTTCGAATAATCCGAAGTGCCATTGACTCGTTTAAGTTGGAATGGAACCGTGATGGGGATGTGTTGCTGGGACCTGCTTGTGTGAAAAATAGGTTGGTGTGTAAGGAAGTTTCAGGTCAGTACGGCTATCCCAAGACCCTTGAGACGTTGTTGGGAGTCAAGCTGACGGGGGAAGAGGCCACTGTTCGGGGTACGACGATGAGACGGTACTTGCGGAGCCTGCCGCTTGATCCGTTGACCGGGAAGGCGAACTGGCTGTTGCGCTGTTACAAGGATCAGCCCAAGCCAATCAGTTGGTGTGGGGAAGATGTCTATGATGTCATGAC
>NZ_JBUBKD010000028.1:0-100667 GCF_054902215.1 Nitrospira sp. CMX1
CAAGAAGGTAAGGTTTCAGTGACTCATGAGTCTGTTTGCGGTCCCATGGGCATCCCTGTTCCGCACGCAGGGTTGCCATCACCTCGACGACTTTGTCAAACCGTGCTGACATGGAAGGTTCCGATCTCCTCTGACCTGCTCCAAATTGTCGTCACTGTATACCGAGTGAGACCGTCTCTTCAATCTTGTTCATGGCTTGCGACGAGCTAGTTCCTATGGTAGGGTACCGACGAATTTCTCAACTCGGTGGGAGTAGGCCTTATGGCAGAAGAACAGGGATTTGTTGTTCGGGATCGCAGAGCCAGTGGAGGCACAGAGGCTCCTCCTGTAGCGACTTCGACCGCCCATGCGTCGGGGTCGGTGGGAACGCCCCCGCCGGAATCCTCTCAATCGGCCCCACTCCCTCCGGTGACCTTTTCGTCCTTCGTCATTTCCCTCGGCTCATCCTCGCTCATGCTGATGGGGGAACAGCTGGATCCTCAACAGCCGTCCATGCCTGTGAACTTGCCGCAAGCCAAGGAAATCATCGATCTCTTATCCGTCCTGGAAGACAAGACCAAAGGCAATCTGACCCCTGACGAACAGACGGTTCTGCGCGACATGCTCTATGCCCTTCGTATGAAGTATGTCACGCTGGCTTCACCGAAGTAGTCTCCCATCTCTTAGGTTTGTTGTCTTGCTCAGTTCCCGACACTGCTATTTGTGCGGTAGGTTTTGAGACTGCTTGGTATGTCGGCTATAGTGAGGGTCATACCTGTTACCCTGTCATGAGGGTGCGCAGAGGACACGTGCATGTCTGAGTTGAATCAGCCGAGCGGGACATTCAGGCGAGCCTCCGAAGAAGTCGACGATGTTCACCCCATCGTGTTCAGTCGGAGTATGCATCGGGCCTTGCCTGACCACTCACGGAAATTTGACCAGAAACCGCCCCACCTCCGTCCCGTTTGGATTGTTCTCATTCTTTTGATCCCTTGCGTCGCATTGACGCTGTATTACTCACAAGTGGTCGCACCGGGGAGTGAGGAAACCGGTTCATTCCTGCCTACGACCAGCTACGCGCTGGTGCTACTCCTGCTGAATTTGGACTTGATCGGCCTGGTGGTGCTGGTCCTCCTGCTGTCCAGAAATCTGATCAAGGCCTACTTTGAACGTCGACATCGGCTCGTAGGGTCGGGATTCCGAACGAAACTGATCGCGGCGTTCATCGGCTTTTCGCTGATTCCCACCGTGCTGTTGGCTCTTGTGGCGAGCGGATTGGTGAACAAAGCCGTTGATGTCTGGTTCAGCGAACACATCGAAAAGGTCATGAAAGACTCCTATGAAGTGGCTCGAATGCAACATGCGGGGCATGTGGCGCTTGCCGTGAACAGTGCCAGGGCGATTTCTCAGGAATTATTTCGGGAGGATTTGCTGACACCGGTACAGCGAGATCTCTTGATTGCGGCCATGGCAAGGAAACGTATGGAGTATGGGGTGGCCGGGATAGAAGTGTTTTCGAACAGGATGGAGACCCTGACGAAAGCATTGGATACTCAGATTCCAACCGGTGTGCTGGATTTGCCGATCAGTCAATTGGTCTTACAAGTGATTAACGGCAAGCAAGAGTTTACCTCGGTACAGGAGGCGCAAACCGGGAGATTGGTTCGCGCGGCGATTCCGGTGGCTTCCGCGAGCCGCCGGGGTGAGATCGAGGGGGTCGTGGTCGTCGAGACGTACGTCCCGGAGTCGCTGTTGACAAAAATGGAGGGGATCGGTCGGCAGTATACAGAATATAAACAGATCAAGGCGATGAAAAACCCGATTAAGGCAGGGGCATACTTGTTTGTTGGGGTGGTGACCGTCTTAATTCTCTTCAGCGCCACGTGGTTCGGGTTCTATGTGGCCCGTGGCATCACCGTTCCCATTCAACGTTTGGCGGAGGCCACAGAGGCGGTGGCCCAAGGAGATCTCACGGTTCAGATCGATGCCAAAGCAACGGATGAAATCGGGACACTGATCGCGTCGTTCAATCGCATGACGCAGGACCTGCAAGGGAGTAAGTCCAAACTGGAGGAGACGAACCTGACGCTGCGACATACGAACGTCGAGCTGGATCGGCGCCGAGCCTACATTGAAACGGTGGTGGACACGATTGCCGCCGGCCTCTTGTCGATTGATCGTAACGGGGTGATCACCACCTTCAATCCATCGGCAGAGCGCATCTTGGGCCTCGCCGGGGATCAATTGAGAGGGCGACCGGCCAATGAGGTCTTCAAGGAGTTTGGGTTGGACTTGTTTCAGACGGCCTATGACCGTATGTTGGGCGATGAGCGCGACGACTTTGATCTGGAGGGCCAACTGGATGTTCAGGGGAAGTTGCTCACGATCGGCTTAAAGGGGTCTCGAATGCGGGACGAGGCCAGCAAGGATCTCGGATTTGTGTTGGTCTTCGAAGATCTGACGGAGTTGATCAAGGCGCAGAAAGTCGCGGCTTGGCAGGAGGTGGCCAAGCGGGTTGCGCATGAAATCAAGAATCCGCTCACGCCGATTCAATTGTCGGCCCAGCGGTTGCGCAAGAAGTTCTTCGAGAAATCTCCGGATCTCGACCGGGTTTTTGATGATGCGACGAATGTCATCATCAACGAAGTCGGCAGTCTCAAACAGATGTTGGACGAGTTTTCCAAATTCGCCCGGCTGCCTGCTCCACAAATGATGCGACAATCGCTGCACGACGTGCTCCGTGACGTGGTGACGTTGTATCGTGAGGCGCAGAAGGATATCCAGTTTATCGTCGAGCTGGATGAAACGTTGCCGCTCATCAATTTTGATCGCGAACAGCTACGGCGGGTATTTGTGAATCTGTTCGACAATGCCGTTCAAGCGATGAGTCAGCGCGGGAGACTCTGGGTCGGTACGCGATACGACACGAAACGCCGACGTGCCGTGGTGGCTGTCGCGGACGAAGGTCCCGGTATTGCTCCAGAGGATCATGACAAACTGTTTGTGCCGTATTTTACCCGCAAGAAAACGGGAACCGGATTGGGATTGGCAATCGTTCGCCGAATAATCACCGATCACGAAGGACAGATCCAGGTAGGCAACAATCAGCCGAGAGGCGCCGTGTTTAAGTTCGATCTCCCGGTATAGCAAGATGAGTGGTGGGTCATACGACAGCTGAGATGGGGAACGGCTGCCGACCGATTGTCGATGTTTCCTGGAGGGGGGGTAGATGTCAGCATCGATTTTGATCGTGGATGATGAGGAGGCCATTCGGACGTCGCTGCGAAGTATCCTTGAAGATGAGGGATATGAAGTCGCTGTTGCAGCCAATGGACTTGAAGCGCTGAAGATCTATGGAACGGATCCTCCGGACCTCATGATCCTGGATATTTGGATGCCGGAGATGGATGGTCTGGAAACCTTGCGACGAGTAAAGGAGTTTGTGCCAACGACTCAAGTGATGATGATATCTGGTCATGGCTCCATCGAAACGGCGGTGAAGGCGATTAAGCTGGGAGCGTATGACTATATTGAGAAGCCGTTGTCGCTGGAAAACGTGACGTTTCGCGTGAAACAGGCGTTGGAGCAGTATCGATTGGCTCAGGAGAATCGGGCGTTACGGAGTAAGGTTGAGAGAAAGTTTGAGCTGGTCGGGCAATCTCCGGTGATGCAGCGTCTGAGAGCGCTCATCGAAACGGCCGGTCCGACAAATAGTCGGGTCCTGATCGGGGGAGAGAATGGAACCGGAAAGGAGCTTGTTGCCAGAGCGATTCATCTCCATAGCACGAGATCGGACCATCCCTTTGTGGCGGTGAATTGTGCCGCCATTCCTGAAACTTTGATCGAGAGTGAGCTGTTCGGCCACGAGAAGGGTTCCTTTACGGGTGCCATATCCATGAAACGGGGACAGTTCGAACAGGCCGACGGCGGCACGCTCTTTCTCGATGAGATCGGTGACATGAGCCTCAGTACGCAGGCCAAAGTCTTGCGCGCCTTGCAAGAACAGCAGTTTACGCGAGTCGGTGGAACGAAGTTGATGAAGGTGGATGTGCGGGTGTTGGCCGCGTCCAATAAGGACTTAGAAAAAGAAATTAGCAAGGGGCAATTCCGAGAAGATTTGTACTACCGCCTCAATGTCGTTCCGATCGTGGTCGCGCCGTTGCGAGAGCGACGAGAAGATATTCCGGCGCTCATCCAACATTTCATGAAGTTGCACGCCGAAGAACAGGGGCTGCGGATGAAGGACGTGTCACCGGAAGCGATGGGTGTCTTTCAGCAATACGACTGGCCGGGAAATATCCGGGAACTTCGCAATTTGATTGAGCGGCTTATGATCATGGTGCCGAGTGTTGTCATTGAAGCCGCACAGGCCACGCTCTCGTTACAGGGCCGGACTACGGGTGTTGTTTCGGCCAATGCCTCTGCGGCGCCCCCGCTTCTGGCCAAATCCTACGATTCACTTCGGGATGCTCGGAACGCCTTCGAAAAGGAATACATCAGCCGAAAGCTGCGGGAGCACCATTGGAATATTTCCCGGACGGCTGATGATCTCAAGATCGAGCGGAGTCATCTTCACCGAAAGATCAAGCTATTGGATGTGGAGATGCGACCGGAAGGGTAAGGGATGTAGGGCGCATCTCTCGCGTATTATGCAGCTCATGCATGAGTGCTCTCGTAAATGAATCGAAGTTCACGACGATCGCATGCGTTGACCTCTCCGGTACCCTTCGATAAGATGCGGCTCCTAGTCACTGCTTCCTGTTGAATCACCATAGACGATGTGACGCTCTCATTATGACAACCTATCGCGATGCCGGTGTGGATATCGATGCGGGTGATGAATTCGTCGATCGCATTAAGCCGCTCGTTCGATCGACGTTTCGTCCTGAAGTCCTGACCGACTTGGGAGGCTTTGGCGGGCTTTTTGGTTTTCAAGCCGGCAAATATAAAGATCCTGTCCTCGTTTCTGGAACGGATGGAGTCGGGACCAAACTGAAGATTGCCTTCATGCTGGATAAGCACGACACCGTCGGCATCGATCTGGTGGCGATGTGTGTGAATGATATTGCGGTGAGTGGGGCGGAACCGCTGTTCTTTTTGGACTATTTCGCGACCGGGAAGTTGTCTGTCTCGAAGGCTCGTGAAGTGATTGCTGGGATCGCCGAAGGCTGCCGTCAAGCCGGCTGTGCGCTGATCGGAGGAGAAACCGCTGAGATGCCGTCATTCTATCCCGAGGGGGAGTACGACCTGGCCGGCTTTGCCGTAGGTGCCGTGGATCGTCCCAAGATTATTGATGGTCGGCACATTATGCCCGGGGATGTGATCATCGGTGTGGCCTCTTCGGGGCTCCATAGTAACGGCTACTCTCTGGCCCGGCGCGTTCTGTTCGAACAAGCCAAGTTGAGCGTGACCAGCCGCCTGGCTGAGCTTGATGGATCCATCGGGGAGGTGCTCCTGACACCGACTCGGATTTATGCAAAGCAGATTTTGGCGCTTGTTGAACAGTTTCCCATTAAAGGGATCGCGCATATCACGGGGGGGGGAATTACGGAGAATTTGCCACGCGTGTTTCCAAAAGGAGTCCGGGCAAGAATTACTCGCACGGCCTGGCCGGTGTCGCCGATCTTCGACGTGATGAGTCGTGTGGGACGGATCGATCGAGAAGAGATGTACAGGGTGTTCAACATGGGGATCGGGTTGATTTTCGTAGTCCCTCCTGATGCAGTGCCTGGCGTGCTGGCTCAAGCCGCAACACTGGGAGACCGGGGTTGGCAGATCGGCGAGATCGTGTCTTCTACCGGAGAGGAACCGGAGGTCGAGTATGTCGACTAGCCGAACGACCCCATTACGTGTGGCGGTGCTGGCATCCGGCCGTGGCTCCAACCTGCAAGCCGTTATCGATGGAATTGAAGCAGGGCAAGTTCAAGCTCAGATCGTTGCCGTTATCAGTAATAAGAAGGACGCCGTCGCCCTGGAGCGGGCTCGGAAGCATGGGCTCAAAGATCTGTTTGTGGATCCCAAGCCCTTTGCGGGGAAACCTGACAGTCGTGAGGCCTACGATCGTGCCTTGTTGGAAATCCTTCAGCAGCATAGTGTCGAACTGGTCTTGCTTGCAGGCTATATGAAAATAGTCACGGCGGTTTTGGTCAATGCCTATGCTGATCGCATGATGAACATTCACCCTTCGCTGCTGCCGTCCTTCCCTGGATTGGAGGTGCAGAAGAAGGCCATCGAGTGGGGTTGCAAGTTGGCCGGATGCACCGTGCATTTCGTGACGGAAGGAGTGGATGAGGGGCCGATCATCATCCAAGCGGCTGTGCCGATCCTTGACACGGATACCTCCGAAACCCTTTCCGCCAGAATACTTGTGCAGGAACACAACATCTATCCTCGAGCCGTACAGCTCTTCGCCGAAGGTCGACTCAGAGTGGACGGACGCCGAGTTTTTATCGATGTAGCCAAGTCAGATGGCGAGGCGATCATCAGTCTATCGTAGCGCGGCGTAGTGCGCTCTTGCCGTTGTTTTCATCTTTTCCCTGCCTCACGTCGTTGATCCAACAATCCCGAGAAATTCAGACGCATCGTTCACTTTTGATACATTTATTGGGCATGAAGTTCGTGATGTCCATCATAATATTTATATTGATGCCCAACCGTATACATGCCAAATAGTTGAGACGTACTGCAGTCTTTTACCTGCCATAAACTTCATGACTTTCAATCCCCGTGATCTTCTCGGGCGTGTCGGTTCGAATTGATCTCATCTCCTTATAAAACGCGATATTGACAGCAATCTTCCTTTCTGTAGGGCCAGCTAGCACAGGGCTTGCTTTGGCTTGTTTCAAACAGAAAACCGAATGAACGAATGAAGGATGTATGGACAGGCCATTGAACATCACTCTGCAACAGATCCCGAGTGGGTATCAGGGTACAGTACGAACGCTCAAACATATCATCGATCTGGTTAAACAAGGGGCGAAGGACTTTCATGTACGTCAGACCGCGATTGACATCCTGTTACAACGAGGCATCAGAGCCAAAGACTACTTGGGTGAGGTTAAAGCGCTGTTCGAATGGGTACAGCAGAACATCCGTTATACCAAAGACACGTTTCGAGTAGAGGTGCTTCACTCAGCCAGACGGATGTTGGAACTCCGTGCAGGGGACTGCGACGACATGTCGATCCTATTGGGAGCGATGTTGGAGTCAATTGGCCATCCTGTACGGTTGGTGATCATCGGGCCGGATCCACTCAAACAAGATCTCTTTACGCATATTTATCTTGAGGTTTTTCACAAGGGTTGCTGGATCTCGCTGGATGCCACCATGCCCTATCCGATGGGCTGGGCACCGAAGACATTCGTTAAAAAGATCATCGCGATGGAAAGGAGACCAAGCATGATGTCAGCAGACATGGATCTACATGGCTTCGGGGCGGAGCTAGAAGTCCCGACGTGGCTGAGAAGTCTGATCCGGGCAATAAGAAGCGAGGCGATACGGCCAAAAGACGAGCGAGTGAGGTCACTCTGGAATGAATTGAGAAAGCGGCAGCAGTTAAGCACGCACCCATGGATCAAGGAAGTTCTACAGCGTATTTGGACGAAGGGACTTGCTGCTCGTCCACGCCCACTGACGACGGAAAAACTGGTAACGCGTCTGCGACAGATCGGTCTTCTTCCTCCGGGGGGAACTGGTCCAGCGGCACATCATCCTAGACGACCTCCAATGGTCATGCGGCCGGTGCGGGTTGTCCCGGTCAGACCGGTGCGGGCACATCGATAAGGGGTATGCCGAAATGGCCTGTACCTGTTCGAAGTGTGTGGCCTATGGAGATAGTAAGGTCTTTCCTGTGGGCGCGGGTATCAATACCGTGCAGCTCCAGCACATGCAACGAGGGATTGATCTCTATAGCTTGTTCAATAGTTTTGGACCGTCCGGTGTAAAGGTGGTGGATCATTCTCGCGTCATGCCACCCATTGTTGTCGAGCTGGGCGAATTGGTCGGCGTGATGTATCGCTCCGACAAAGGACGGCCTGGCCGACCGCGTACCTACATTCATCGGATGGAAGACCCACCGCATCTGGTCAGTAATGTAGAGGGGACGCAACTCTATATTGTGGGCGGCAGTTATCGAGTTACGTCTCGAGGAATAGAAGGCTAGAGCAGGGAGACGCATGTTCGCGAAGCTCTGAGCTGTTGATTTGTGGGGTAGAGGAAGAAAGGAAATGCCATGAAACGAGATCGACGGCTTGGCCTAGATGAATTGATGATTGTGAACCCCAGTTCATCAAGAATGAAAGCGATGTATCTGGGCGATGACGGCAGGTTGTACGAAGTGGAAGGTCTGAGTGAGGACGAGGGGTTTCATGCATGGCGACAATTTGAAGAAATCAGTTCGCTGTACGAAGTGCACGGGATTGAGGAAGATTCGGTCGCACTTGGTGACGAGCTAGACGAAGTCTTCGAGGAAGATAAGGTTCGTGCAGTCGGCCAGTATTTCCTTGGGACCGACGGCACATTGTACGGAGTTGAGTTGTAAGACGGTTGTTGAATACTAAAGGAGGTTGTCATGGCGAAGGTGCAAGGCGTGAAAGAAAAACTGCATTCTCCTCTCTACGACGCGTTTTTTATCAAAGAGGAAATGAAAGATGGAACGACACCGAAGAAATTCGTGGATTTCATGACGGATCCACGCGTCATCCGCTTCTTCGTGGACATTCAGAATAAGACCAAGTTGGAAACGAACTTGCAGGCATCCGGAGTTCTCCCCAGCCTGAATACGTTCGAAGCCCGCGCGTTGCGCGTGGTGGTATCAAATCTCCGCCCCACAGAGTTCAAGACCAGTACCGGCACAGAGACGAAAACTGGCACGGCACCAAGAACCAGTTTCAATGAGAGCGCGATCTTAGCCGATTTGATCTACAACTCTGTGACCTCATTGATCGTAGGGGAAAAGATCATGATCGAAATGCCGACTTTTTGGTTCCCGTCTGGTGCTGGTGTAAGTCCGGGCCTCACGGTCTCCAACCACGGTGAACCGGACCCCACCGCGACATTTCGTTTTGCCGAGCCGGTGTATATCGAGCCGCAGCAGAACTTCCGAGTCGAGATGGCTTTCCCACAGGGGGTACCCGGAGTAGCAGCGGGGATAGTGCAAGACGATAAGAACAAGTTAGCTCATGTGATAGGCCCGCTACGTATCTGGGTCGTGCTCGATGGTTATCTAACTCGTGATGTCCAGTAGTCAACTGAATCCGAAGGAGAACAAACCATGAGATATTTTGGTGATGATGACGCGACCCAGATGAAGGGCATTGGCTTGTACCTGGGCGATGACGGTAATTTGTACGAGTGGGTTGAAGGAGTGGATGCATCGGAGGAGGCGATAAGTTCTTGGGATGGGTTGTCCGAGTCTGAAGATGCCGATTTGAAGGGATTCGGAGCCTTGTATCAAGCACCGGATGGGACCATGTATCAGATACAGGGTCTCTCAGAGGAGGAGGGAGCGGCAGAGGAAGCAGGAACACAAGCAGAAGCAGTACCGGAAGAAGCCGAGCAATCAGAGTCTGCGGTGCAAGATGAACCACCGAAGGCCGGAAGACCTAGGGTGCAAGCTCGGCGAAGGTTTATTCAACGGCGGCCTGGGCGACCGGGATTTGCGGTTAGGAGAGCGGCGCCGCAATCGAGACGTAGGAAGGGAGGATTCTTCAAAAAGTTGTTGCCGATTGCAAAGTTTGCCACCAGGTTCATTCCGGGCATCGGGCCGGTCGCGTCGGCCGGTCTGGACGTGGCCGGCAAGCTCCTTAAGCGGAAGGGCGTCTCAGGCTATGATGGTTTAGGGTATCTGTACGAGGCACCCGACGGCTCCTTGTATCGGCTTCAGGGGTTTGCAGAAGAAGATCTCCGAGGCTTTGCCGAAAACGAGGAACTCAAAGGTTTCTCCGCCGATGATGAACTTCGAGGCCTAGATGAGGGGGAGTTGCGTGGTGCGACAGAAGACCAAGAGTTACGCGGTTTGAATGAGGACGAGGAACTACGGGGCTTTGCTGAAGATGAAGAGCTGCGAGGCATTGGGGAAGATCGGGATATGCGAGGTATTGAGGGCTATGTGCGGCAGGATGATATGAGCGGACTGGATGCCTATGTGCCTCAGACGCCTCCCCAAACTCCTTGGCACGTCGTATCGCCAACGCCACCAGAGATTTGGAAGCCATTATGGTGAGTGGATTCGTTCATGCTTATTTAAGTCAGGTTCTGTCTCACTGCTGAAAAAGAACGGCCAAGAGAGAAAAGCAGTGTAGGAGGAGGTATTGACTATGCGATTCGGACTCAGCCAAGCGCAGGAAGCGGCATCCACACTATCACCGACTGCTACACTGGCAACCAAAGAAATTCCTTACGATTATGTGGCGCGATTCATCCTCACGGGAAACTCCGGCAACCGCCTACAGGATGTCATCAATATCAGCATCGATGGTGCTTTTGTGGCCGTCACGATCGGCTACAGTTTTATCCCTGCCCCGGTAAGGACAGGCACATCTCCCACCCCGGCTAACAACAGGGCGATTGATTTCAAATACAGCATTGTTGACAGCGGCAGCGGACGCGAACTGCAGAACCGGCCCATACACAATATTGCAGGATTGGGCGAGCCCAACGGTGAGCGGCCGTTCCGAGTCCTCGCGAAACCTATGGTATTTATGCCGCGCTCTACTGTTCGGATTGAGGTCGAAGAAGTGACGGGAAGCGACGCTGATGCAACTATCGCAGGCGCAGAGTTGTTCATCGTGCTGCACGGCTACAAAATGCTCGGCTATGGGACGGGGATGTCATGAACATAACCCATACCTGCGATAGTCCTAAGGACGTCGGCTACAAAAATGTGTGCCATTTCTGTGGCATCCCACAGGATGCTGGTTACTTCGATGTCGCCGGCATCAAGACGGCCCCTCTGGTTGGAGAGGAAGTCGAACTCGCTCGCTATGAACTGAACTCCCAGTACTGTGGCACGTTGCTCTATTTCATGCAGTACGCCGAATTAGCTGAAACTCGGCGACAAGTATTTCCGAAGACGCCTGGGTATGAATGGGTGATCCTTTGCAATAATCAACCTCGAGCGCCCTATCTGCCCTTCGACTTGATCTTAAACCCATGGGGCCAAAATGCTCTTCCTATTCATTTGAGAATGGAAGAGGGGTGTACGTTGAGGTTTGTTGTGAGAAGAAAAGCGGCCACGGTTCCGCAAGAATTGTCCCAAGTCGGAGGACGGCTGTTGGGTCGGACTTGGTACAACACGATCTACGGAGGGGTGCCGAATCGCTTGTAAGTGAATGAAACAGAAAGAAGAATAAAACCCATGTATATCCGTGTACCAGAATCTCGCATGTCTCCCTACGATTACCCGCCTTCAACATTCCCGTGGGCCGCGCGTACCGTATTTGGCGAGTTCCTTGGTTCTGTAAAGTGTCGGCGGATCGATGACTCGACGCAAGGGCCGTATCGGTGGATCTGTGCGCTCGATGTGCAGTTTCCTGAACGCGACAAGACACGCGCGTCGATCCAGGGCACGGGCCTTCTCATTAGTCCCCGGCATATCCTAACATCGGCCAGCAACGTGGTTCGGAAGGAGCCGCCGTTCAAGGAATCTCACCCGAAAACAGGCTTCCGCGTTGACGCGCAGCGAGTTACTGTAACGCCGGCGCTCGATGGCACGCCAAAGCTGGGAAAGAAGCGAGCCCCGGTCGGATCCATCGAACTCCAACCAGCGGCGTGGTGGGTCCCGAACCAATTCTTCAGCGATCTTAGTTTTAAATGGGACGTGGCGGTGCTCACGCTGCCTCGTGAAATTCCATCGTTTCACGGCATGCCGTATGGCCACTGGGGGCACATCGGTTTTTCGCCACGGACGACGATCAAGGCCGCGACAAACGAATCACTGGTCGGGGCTACCTTAACAACTTGCGGGTACACGGACGGAGTGTGTTTCGACGAGGCCCCGTTGCCTACCGCATCGAATCCGTTTCCGCAACCTACGGTGCTTACCCGGATGGCCAAGCGAGAGAATTCGACTCAGTGGGAAACGTTCGGCACCGTCCAGCCCAGTCAGCCTGGTCTGGTGGAGTGGGGCCAGCTCCTGTACGACACCGCCGCGTGTTATGGCATGGATGGGGCGCCGGTGTGGCTGAACACAGGAAACTTGCAGCTTGTTGCCATTCATGTCGGCGCCAATTTCCGTAACATTACGAACCCTAAGATTCCGCTGCAACTCGGTGTCGCGCTTGCGCTGAGATCTGAAATTCTCGATCTCCTGCGTCAGCGTATCTTGCTCGCAGGGATTCGACCGGCGTTTTGATGCGCGATCGCAGATGAAAGGGACGGCATATGTACATTCACGAGCCCATCTCCGGAACACAGGGCGCTCCGATGTTGGGCCGTTTCGTTCCTCTGCCCGAGCTGGACGTGAAGAAACATGGGGCGTCCGACGAGGCAGTCGCTGCGGCCACGGCAGTGATGGATAAAATTTTCTGGGGCCTCAGCCCGTCGAATGTCGACATCCTTCGAGGACTGTCGATTCACCTGCACATCATCCCGCAGAGCAAGAAAGCCACCGATCTTGCTGAATTCAGGAAGTTGAAGGATAAAACGGCACCGACCGGAGGGTCCTACGACTCCGTACGTGTCGTCGACGCCATAAGATCGAGATCGCGAATCGAGTATGCAGTCGGGGAAGAATCCATCGTGGAAGGTTTCATTGTCGCACAGGAGTCGGCGCGCGTTGTTGCGCGCTTTGCCCTGACGAAGAGCGAGCAGCAGTGGCTTCAGAGCTTGTTCAACGAGCGAAAGCAAAAGGGCGGCGCCTGGGTCAGCGCAGATGCGGCTTCCAGTCCCGAGGCCTACTTTAGCGCGTCGACCGCGGCGTTGTTCGGCTATCGCTTCAATCGTGCATGGCTCTATCAGAACGATCCTCAAATCCATAGTCTCGTGAGTGCAGTGTTCAGACACGCGCCGGGGCCCATTCCAGACCGAGAGGCACCCGATGTACATCGGATTTATTGAAAAGCCCTTCGTCGCTCGTCGAACTCCGGACGGAGTGGAAGCCGCAGTGTGGAGCCACGGTGCTCCCGACCTTGCGAAGAACGAAGCCACGATCTTCATGAACGAAGTCCTCACAAGTTTAGGTCCCGCCAACGTCGCGGTCTTAGATGGAATCGACGTGCAGCTGCACATCGTTCCTCACGACAAACGGCTTACTGATCTCTTCGAGTTCGAATCGTTGAGAGGTAAGAAGACTCACGATGGTAGGAACTACGAAGACGTACGCAGTGTGGGTGGCATGCGCTTCGGAAGAAGCATCCTGTTTGCTGTCGGCCAGGAGACGCTCATGTCGATTACAGGGAAGAAACTAGGCTTCACGAGAGGCGCTGTCCCATCTCATGAGACTGCGCACGTCGTGGGACTGTTTGCCCTTACGAAATCGCAGAAGGTCCGATTGGACGACGCGTTTGAAAGACGGACGAACATGCAAGGCCCGTGGGTGGACACCTATGCAAGCTCGAACGCCGAGGAGTATTTCGCCTCCTCTAGTTCGGCCTTCTTCGGCCGCGCGCCCACGAACAAGACGCACGAAGTAGCTCGCTTCAATCGTGCGTGGCTCAAGGATAACGACAGACCGATGTATGCGCTTCTGGCCGATGTCTACAAGCGCGCTCGTTCGTGAAAGGCTGCAACAATGTACATCCATGTCTCCACGCACCCACGGTGAAGCAAAGGGGTCAGGGTATGTCATCGACAAGCTGGAAGAAGTAGTGAACGAAAGAGTCGTACAAGGTAAGACCTAGCCAGTAGCTTCGGTCTCGAGTGATGTGGACTGTCGGGCAACTGGCAGGACGAAGCGTTCAGGCGGGACAGCTCGGCTGCAGAAAGAAGACAACAGTCATTGCACAGCATTAGTGTCAAAGTAGCATTGCAAGGACGTTCACCGTCTGTACGAAAGCGAGCGTGAAAGAGGCGCGAGATGTACTTGTATACGTTTGAACAGAGGCGAGAGCCCAGCGAGCACGGATTGGGGAAGAACCCTCGGTCGACCTCTTGGCCTCGCACTGGTTCTCTCTCTAGCTGTTGGTGGAATTCGCATCTCAGAAATGTATTGCATGTACTCTATGCTCATAGTTGCCAGATAGCGTGTGACGCAACGTCATTACTTGAACATGAGGGAAAGACTAGATGTATATCTATGAGACTCGATTAAGGACATTAAATTTAGCAGGTGATGAAAATGCCGTGTTGCGAGGGTTTGGAAAACGTCCGGAAGCTGTATCGCCAGTCACTCAAACGGCGGAAGTGGCACGGCTAACAGATGAAATAATCAAGCTTGCACAAAGGAATGCATGGACAGGTGTCGAGAGAGCCTACAAGACTCTGGAAAGCATGGGGGACGAAGCGTTTAACTTGATCCCGAGAGGACTTGGCGGTCCGGCTGCGATCCATAAGGAGGGTGCAAATGCTTCCCGTTCATTCGGCGATATGCTGAACTGGTGGAAAAGACTGTGGCGCGCCAAGACGTCGCTGGATACAGCGGTCGGGGGAACCAATGATTCGTTGCTGAAGCCGATCCTTGAGTCCTTGGAGTATACAAATAACAACTTTGGATCGGTCACCGTCGCACCACGTTCGAAGTCGACGTCAAAAAAACAACGCGCGCAGCTGAAATTAATTGCCGTGGTACTGTCAACAGCACCGGATCTACCAACTCCAGATCAGTTGAAAAGTATCGCATTTGCAGAACAGATAATTAAGGAAACCGGGTCGTTTATTGGGCTGCTTCCGGCTGGTTACTATAAGTTGGCAGATGAGTCGTTTACTGTTGAGAATGGGCCTAGCGAATATACTGGCAAGAGGCCGATAAACGTCCTTTGGGGCAAATAATTGATGGGATTTATGATATCTGACACAGAATTGACGGTGCTTCTGTTCTGAACACAAGAGAGATACGGCGCATGCTGTATTCATCATGAGTCATTAGGAGGAAGATACATGTACCTCTATGATCGATTCTTAGTCACATTGCCTCGTCTTCGCCAAGAAAAGCCAAGCCTTTTGCAATGCTGTCAACGGTACTCTTGGGACGATCATATGCAGGGTTTAGAACAACCAATGGTAGATCCCTTGGTCGGGTTAAAGGAATCGCCTCGTATGCAGCGGCGACTCAAGGAAGCTTTGGACGAGATGAGCCAATCAAGCGATCTGAATGAGCAAACGGTTGCTACGGAGATTGCAAACGGCAACTGTGTCGTTACTTTCCCACCACTTTTGATCGACAAGGCTCAGAACGATGAACCAGTTTCACTGGGCACCGCGATTACCAGAATGCGAAACAGCCAAATGTCCGGGCAGCCCATGGCAAATATTTACATCTTCCCTCATTCTCAAATGGGTCCTGATGGGAAACCTCTCCCAGGCCAAGTTGGCGCGCAATTGCCTGGTTTAGCTGCGAATGCAATTACATTCGCTACCGCTAACGATCGACATATCTACTTGCTCAGATCTGACCTCGGCTTCAACACCAAGAAACTCAAAATGACATTACTGCATGAATCTTTCCACCTGCGTTATCCGTTGCTAAGAGGTCACAGTAGCCGGGATAAGTTCATCGCTGAGTTGAGGGCGTACTACTACGCTGAGTATCGCGATGTGAAGGATCTCAAGAAAAGGTTTGAGCTTGCTGCTCGATCGGCAGCGAAGGATTCAGGAGACGTGGCAATTGATGGTCCTAATTTTGACAAGCGAGTTATGGAACGTACTACCTGGCTTCAGCTAATTGCTTTGTAACTTAAATGATCGCGCTGCGTGCAAGAGGACAACGTTGCTAATTCTAGCCGATGGACGCATTACCTACCATTCTTGTGTATGATCGAGACCCGCTCTTTCTCGATGCATTGCGAAATTTTCTATTTACAGCGGGATTTGTGAGCGTAGATAGTACAACTACGGTTCGAAAGACTTTGGCGCGGTTACATCTCACGCGCTACAGGTATGTACTGATCGAGCTTACGCAGCAAGTGCCATGCGAACGGCGATGGGCAACGGTCATTCAACGGCATCAGCCGAGTGCGAAGATCATCTTTCTCATTAAGGCCGCTGACCGGCGTCTCATCCAACCGGGTATCTATGAGCACATCATGAAAGAGGATATCTATTCATCATTGTCTGATGTGATGTCGCAGCATGGATTTTCATGTCATCGAGAAAAGGCGGACAAGGCTGGGAACAGGAAGGGATATTGAGAAGGAGAGGCGTCGTCATGAATCACCAATGTGATCTCTACCGAAACTTCTTCAATGGGCTCAACGATCCTGTGTTCATCATTGACGTTACAACAAAAACCGTCATTGAGGTGAACGCCTGCGCTATGGAGTATTCTGGCTATCAAACGGAAGAGCTACGCGGACTCGTGATCGATCGCCTCTTGCAGTTTCCCGGCGATCTGGAGTTCTTATTTGGGAGCCAGAATGCCTCCTGGCAGGGCCTGGAACTTCTCAAGAAAGACGGCGAGCATATTCCTATCAGCCTGACAACATTTCGTGTTGATCGCGACATTACTAGTTTTGTGTTTCTGATTGTTCGCAAGGCCGATACAGTCGTGCCTTCGCGCAATGAGTCGAAGGGGAGGCGGGACGCCCTCTGGCAGGAGGAGATAAATTTCCCGACGATTATCGGTCGCAGTCAGAAGATTCGTGAGGTGTGCCAGTTGATCGGTTCGATCGCAAAACGTCACGTGACGGTATTAATCCAAGGCGAAAGCGGGACCGGCAAGGAAGTGGTGGCCAATGCGATTCAAGCACACAGTCTTCGTGCCCGGGAACCTTTCGTCAAGGTCAATTGCGCGGCGCTCAGCGAAACGCTCTTGGAAAGTGAATTGTTTGGTCATGTGAGAGGCGCGTTCACAGGCGCTATTCGTGATCGCCGAGGGCGTTTTCAGCAAGCAGATCGCGGCACGATTTTTCTTGATGAGATCGGCAGTCTGTCGTTGGCCGCCCAAGCAAAATTGCTGCGCGTCCTGCAGGAGCAGGAGTTTGAGCCGGTTGGGAGTTCGGTAACCTCCGCCGTGGATGTGCGTGTCCTTGCCGCGACCAATACCGACCTACGCAAGGCCGTTGCGGAAGGTAAGTTCCGCGAGGATCTCTACTATCGTCTTAACGTGTTTACGATAGCACTTCCTCCATTGCGTGAGCGGAAAGAAGATATTCCTTTTCTGGCGACACACTTTCTGAAATGCTCATCCCAAAGGATCGGTAAGGAGCACTGTGCCTTGGCCCCGGAGACATTAACACTCCTACTTCGGCATGATTGGCCAGGTAATGCGAGGGAGCTTCAGAACGCTATAGAACATGCTGTTCTTGTGGAGAAGGGTGCCCTCATTCTTCCATCGAGTCTCCCGACGAATTTGGGACAATTGGAGGAAACCGAAAACTTCTCTGTACCTTCCGGGGAAGAGTCGTTAAGGGCGAGACTTGCCGTGTGTGAAAAGGAGATCATCATGGAAGCGCTGGCCCGTGCAAATGGGGTTAAGCGACAAGCGGCAAGCATTCTGGGAGTGGATCCACGAAATTTTCCCTATTTTTTGAAGAAACACCACTTGAAGGAAAATTATTTGCCGAACTAGGGCGTGTCATCAGTTGAGCCAGATGACCGAGGCGGCAAGATAGATCGCGCCGAGGAAATTATGCGCCCGGTTCTCGTACCTTGTGGCAATGGCGCGGTATTGCGTGAGTGTTGCGAAGCAGTTCTCGATCAGGTGCCGGGCTTGCTACATGTCTTGATCGTATTCGCGTTGTTCCGTGCGATTTGATTGGGGCGGGATGACGGTTTTGACGCCCGCTGTTGCCAGCAGATCGAGGACACGCGCCTGCGCATCCTACGCGGGATCCGCCAGAAACGCCTGAATGGGTTCAAGGAGATGGGGCTGCAGCCTCTCAGCCCCGTCCAGATCGTGGGCTTGCCCCGGCGTCAGGTGCCCCCCCGTTGGATTGCCCAGCGCATCGCACGACGCATGGATTGTTGTCGTCAATCCGCCTGTTGAGCGCCCGATGCATTCCGTTTCCCTGTCCCCCCTTTTGCGCCGGCTGAGTGCTGGTGGGCGCGGACGAGGGTGGAATCGATCATCGCGTATTCGTTGTCGGCATCTTCCGCCAGATGTTCAACAATCCTTTGCCAGACGCACTGTTGCTCCAGCGCGTGTGGCGCGTATGGATCACCCGGAAATCCCCGAACCGCTCCGGCAGATCGCGCCAGGCGATCCCGGCGTGGTCACGATACAACACCGCTTCAACAACCAGCCGGTTCTCTTTGGCCGTTCCCCCGACAGGTCCCTCACGGCCCGGCAGAACATCCGGGATCCGTTTCCATTGATCATCTCGCAACGCGTAGCGTCTCTTCGCCATTCATAAGCCACTCCCCGGGCTCATGAATAGTGAAGCACACGCAAATTCTCATGTGAATCCAGAAACTTATAGTGCCGTTACCTGATGACACGCCCTAGGTAATGTCCTTCGCGTGCCAACCGGTCTGGCCATGACAGGCCGGTTGTTGGGTGAAGACTCGGCACGCGTAAGTCCTTCACTGCCAGACCCCACAGATGGGGGTCACCACGAGGCCGGACATATGCGTACAGTCGAACCTCACCGCTATGCGGCCTGACTGTGCGTTGGAGGGGGAGCCTATATCAGTCTGCTAACAAGGCTTCGGTGCGTTAAGTCCTTTAGGTAAGACTCGAGGCGCTCCACAGGTCTCATTAATTTGCTCCTGTGTGAGGAATGCTGCACCGGTGAAATCTGCACCGTCAATTCGTGCTCCCTCCATATTGGTCCCCAAGAGCATGGCCCCTTCCAAGTTCGCATTTGTCAAATTAGTTCCACCCAGGTTTGTGCCCAACAGCATCGCACTGCGCAGGTCTGCAGACTCGAGATCAGATCCGTGCAGGTCGGCGCCAGCGAGCATAGCCCTTTGAAGATTGGCGCCGTGTAGCATGGCGTTTGTTTTGCGTGCACCGGCAAGCATTTGTCCTGGGATAGCGCCGGAATAGGGGTTTTCAGCTCTGCCGATGTTCGCAGAGTGCTGAGTCTCGACGCTGGGTGGAGTAGACCGTCCGGTTATGGAACAAGAACCAAGCAGGAGAACGAGCGTAAGTACAAGTGGCCAGAGGATCTTTTCCCATTTTTGATGACCGGTAATCTGCATCCATCGTCGAAGAGCGAGACTCAGTAAAATGGAGGCAAGTGTAATGCATGACCATACTATGATTTCGCTCTTCGTTGCGTATACAGCTGCAACCATGTGAAAGTCATTATCCAACCGATCCAAGATTACACCGTTCTTTGCTGCAAAGATCCCCGCGATGAGAGCGAGGATCCCAGCCGCAAGCTCAAGAGACAACTTGTACATGTGTGAAGAGTAGGCTTCTCGAAAGGAATTGAGTCGTTCTAACGGTTGTCGGCGCATTCTGATGCGAGGTGTTAGTATACACCAAGACAGTCTTCGGAGAAATGTGCGGAGCCAACAGGGAATTGTCTTTTTTGGTCAAGAGCAAGATGAAGCTGGAGCGCTTGAGCAGGCGCAGATTGTAGTAACGTGAGCAGAGGGACACTTGCCCCAGGGTATTGATCCACGGGGCGATTTCTCTACCGGATTGTGGCCAGTAAGGTCTGACGGGGAAGATTAAGAGGGTTTGGTGGAGGGCAGGGGAGTTGAACCCCCGACCCCTACGTTGCGAACGTAGTGCTCTCCCAACTGAGCTAGCCCCCCACGCTTGGGATGTTGGGATCGCGACTCATGGATCCCGCAGGCTTTGCCGCACATGATTGTGCAGGTTTGTTACTGCGGTCGAAGAACGGGGAGGAATATCGAGTCGCGTTTCCCGTGGACGGCATTATACACAACCTGTGGCCGAGACTCTACAGTACCTTTCTGAGTTTTTATTGGAGACGTCTTTTTCCGAGACCATGTATTTTACCACACCTGTGACCAAACTCGAGATAGTGGTGTACGGAACATGGTGAGCCGTCGAAGTTGGATGATACAAGTTCGTCTGCGGAGAAAGCAGGTATCGCTTTTCTCCAACTGCTGATGCGCTCAATCAATTGTATGCAGTCCTGGGCACCCTTTAGGCGAGGGAGGGTTTGATCAGCTTTCTCGCAAGAGAGTGGGCAGGATCGTACACATTCCTGAAATTTCACGTGTCGTCGGAATGACGGCCGTATGGATAGGATCGGACTTTCATCGATAGAACACAGTGACTCGATTGAGAAAATCTTCTAGTTCTACGATATATTGCTCGATGGGGGGTAGGTCGTGTCGTTTTGCAGCATTCTCCAGCTTTGCACCGATTTCTGAGATGACTGCAAACCCATAGCCACCGCCGTCCCCCTTCATGCGGTGGCCAAGCGTTTGAAGTGTCCCCAAGTCTTGTACGGCTACAGCAGTGCGGAGTGTCTGCAGATCCTTCCTTCTGTTTTCCAGGAAGATTGGCGCAATATCTTCAAGGTCTCGACTGATTTCCACCCGTATGGGGGCTTGAGCGTGAGGGGATCGAGGAACTGTCATGAGGCGGTGCGCTCCTTATAGACCTGAAGTACCTCTAGTAACGTGGATTTCTTGACGGGCTTGGTGACATGGGTGTTACACCCGGCCTCAAGAATGCGAGCACCCTCTTCTTTGAGGGCCAGCGCCGTCAAGGCAATGATCGGTATTGAGGGAAGGTCCTGGTCTCGTTCCCAGGTTCGGATCGCCTTTGTTGCAGTACAGCCGTCCATCACGGGCATCTGGATGTCCATCAAGATCAAATCGTAATGAGTCGTCTTGAATTTCTCGACGGCAATTCTGCCATGGTCTGCGACGTCGAGGAGATAGTCAGTCTGTTTTAGATAGGACCGGATCAAGAGTTGGTTATCTGGCGAATCCTCAACCAGAAGAATCTGAAAGGGTTTGGTTGAAACGCTCGACGAGGTTTTCATGGTCTCGAGCGGCCTCGTCGGCGGCGGGATGCCATTTTTTCGATTCATCGCGATGCCGATCGTTTGGAGTAGATCCGCGCGTCGAATTGGTTTGATGAGGTAGCCGCCGAGGCCAAGGTCGTATGTGCGGGCGATATCGTCGGCCCAATGGTTTGAGGTCATCATGACCACCGTGAGGTCGTTCCGATCGGATGACTGCTTGAGCTGTTCCACAACCTGAAAGCCGTTCATCTCAGGCATTCGGCAATCGAGGAGCATGATGTCATAGTTCTCATGCTGTTCCCGTGCACTGCGGAGTACTTCTAAGGCAGCCTGCCCACCTGACGCATCTGTCACATGAGCTCCCCAGGCGCTCAACGTTTCACGAAGGATCTGACGGTTCGTCGGATGGTCATCCACGACCAAGACATTTACTCCAGCAAGATCGATTGGGGGGATGGGTGTCTGAAGGGGGGGAGGCGCTTGAACCTGAAAGAGGAGGGAACAGTGAAACGTACTGCCTTTCCCCACCGTACTTTCCGCCCAAATCTGACCCTGCATCTGTTCCACAAGACGTTTGGTAATCGCCAGACCAAGCCCGGTCCCTCCATACTGCCTGGTCGTCGACGTGTGGGCCTGTGTGAAGCTGTCAAAAATGGAGCGAAGTTTATCGGTCGGGACTCCGATGCCTGTGTCACTGACGGAAATCCGAATCGCACCAGCGCTCGTACGGTCAGGGTCGTTGATGACGCGAACTTCAACGTTCCCTGTATCGGTAAATTTAATGGCATTGCCGATGAGATTGATCACGATTTGTGTCAATCGTGTTGGATCGCCGATCAAGCGGCACGGTACTTGTCGGTCGATATGGGATGTCAGCTCGATTCCCTTCTCATTGGCCCGCAAGGCCAATATGTCGATGGCTTTGTCCAGCGTTTCGCTGAGGTCGAACTCAATGGTCTCCAGTTCTAGACGTCCCGCCTCAACTTTCGAGAGATCAAGGATATCGTTGATCAGGTTCAGTAGTGTCCCTCCGGCACGCCTGAAAATCCGCAGGTACTTTCGTTGTTCCGGGGTCAGGGATGTCTCCCAGAGAAGGTCAGCCATTCCGATGATCGCATTCATAGGAGTTCGAATTTCATGGCTCATGCTGGCGAGAAATTCGCTCTTGGCGCGACTGGCGACTTCAGCGACTTCTTTGGCGACACGAAGTGCTTGCTCGACGTAATGCCGTTCGGCTGCTTCCAGTGCGAGTGTCGCCAGGGTTGCGAGCAGGCAGCAGAGGTGTATGTCTTGTTGGCTCCACTGTCGAGTTGTTCCGACAGACTCGGCGCAAAGTATCCCGATCAACTTCCCCTTCCGTCTGATCGGCGCACTCAAGGTCGATTGAATCTTAAAGCGAGTAAAGTAGCGCGGTACCAACTCGAGGGTGCGTGGATCGTGTGAGGCGTGTTCTACGGCAATGGCACGACGTTCACGATCGAGTGATCGTAGATAGACCGGGCAGTCTTTGGATTCAACGATGATATCGTGGCTTGAGTGCCCTTGGCTCGATTCGGAAAGATCAAGGAGGATGATTTCATCCTGGTCTTCAGAAAGCAGCCAGGCACTCGTTCGCTTGACGCGTAACAGTTTGGAACAGGTTTTCGAAATTGCCCGGAACGCATGGACCAGGTCGCCACTACTCAAGGCCTCACTTTGCGCGAGTTGATGGAGCGCGTCCTGGTACTGTCTCAGAACAGCACTGGTGTCCCCTTTCGTCGATGGTGGAGATGTGCGGGGAGCTTGGGATCGTGGTGTCGCGCTCATATGCTTGGAAGTGAATTGAGGAGGTCGAGACCGCTGGGTGGTTCTCGAAACTCGCTTGTGGGATAGACGTCGTGGCATGGGGCCAGAATGCTTAGGGAATAGGAGCAGTCCCACTGGTCGACATGTCAGACCATCCTACAGACGGGACCGATTCAGTCCAGCATCTTCAAACGATCCGACGCTCATAGGGCGACAGAGCCTGCGTCAATTGTTCGCTACGTATTCGGTGAATCTTGGACCAACGACAAAATGCTGGCGGATCTGGCTCGATTACGCCCTTCTTGTTTGGCTTGATAGAGGGCCTGATCTGCAGCCTTCACAAGGTCCGTGGGAGAAGAGTGTCTGCTTGGAACCACACAGGCATACCCGACGCTGATGGTCACGGGTTGCCCATCGGCTTGTGGAATGCCGAGCGCCTCGACACGGCGGCGAAGACTCTCGGCGACTTGTGCGGCCCCGTCAATTCCTGTTCCGGGGAGGACCGTGACGAACTCGTCTCCTCCGTAGCGCGCAACAAGATCTCCGGGACGATTGACAGCACTGGAAATCGCCGCGCAGACCTGCTTCAGGCATTCATCGCCGGCGGTGTGCCCCTTGGAATCGTTGTAGGTCTTGAATCGATCGATATCGAACATAATGAGAGATAATGGGGTCGACTCACGCAGGGATCGTCGCCATTCTTGATCGAGAAAATCATCGAACTGGCGTCGGTTGGTGATGCCGGTCAATCCGTCTAGACAGGAGAGCCGCAGCAACATTTGATTGGCCTCCTGAAGTTGACGCATGACCTCAAGGAGTTCGTGCTCTCGTGCGCGGCGGCGGTCGATTTCGTGAACGAGTCGGAGTACCGATCTCACTCGTGTGAGGAGCTCGATTTTATTGATCGGCTTGGCGACATAGTCCATCGCACCGGCGGCGAACGCAAGCTGGAGATCAACAGGGTCGGTTTTCACGGTCACCATGATGATCGGGGTATCGCGGAAACGGTCAACGGCCTTGATCTGGCGACAGGCTTCGATGCCGTTCATTTGTGGCATGAGCATGTCCATGAGAATAAGATCCACCCGTGCAAGGCCTTGTTTTCCTCCATCTAGCCCGAGTTGCTTGAACGCAGCGGCTGCGCAGTCTGTTGCGATGATATTTTCGTAACCGGCCGCAGACAAGATGGTCTGGAGCAGGAGACGATCATCCGGCGAATCATCAACGAGGAGGATGCTCATAGGTGCACAAATGTTGAGAAAGATGTGAACTGGTCGAATCCTAACAGCTAGCCTTGGTAAACACCAGGATAAAGCTTTTTGAGGCAGGGTTGACAGAGGCCGTGGCTGAACTCGGCTTCAGAATGTTCACCGATATACTCCTCGATTTGTTGCCAGAAGCCACCGTCGTTACGGATTTTTTTGCAGGAGGCACAGATTGGAATCAGGCCGCGCAGCACTTTGACTTCCCGCAGGGCCTGCTGGAGCTCCTCGTTACTCCGACGGAGCTCAGCTTCGCGCAGTTTGCGGCAGTCCATTTCCTGCTTTAGCGTGAGGGCGGAGGTGACTCGTGCGAGAAGCTCAACGCGTTTCACGGGCTTGTTAATATAGTCCATGGCTCCCGCAGAAAAGGCATCCTGCAGGTTCTCGAGGTCGTTTTTGGCGGTGACCATGATGATCGGGATGTCGCGAAGATGGGAATGTTGTTTGATCCTTCGGCAAGCCTGCACACCGTCGATCTCTGGCATGAGCACATCCATCAGGATCAAGTCGATGTCGCTTGCTGACTGGTTACCATCCAGATTCAATATTGAAAAAGCCGCTTGGGCGGACTCTGCGCCGAGAATCTGACCGTGGCCTGCTTTGGTCAGGACGGATCGGAGGAGCGCATAGTGATCTGTTGAGTCGTCAACGATGAGAATGGCCATCGCTCTTACTCTACGGCTGAAATCGAAGAAAACTGAAGCCGGGTTAAGACCGATGCTAGTGGATACACGAGGGCGGGATCAGGAGAGCTTGCGCTTCACAAGCTCGCTGACGTGCTTGCCGTCGACAGTCTGCCCTCCAAGACGTGCCATGACAGCCTTCATCACAGCTCCCATATCCTTCATCGACCGGGATCCTGTGTCGGCAACGACAGATGTGACCAGGGTCTCAAGTTCTTCCGGTGAAATCGGTTTTGGCAGATACGCTTCGATGATCTCAATTTCTTGACGCTCCTTGGCGGCCAATTCCTGTCGTTGCGCTTTTTCAAACTGTTCGACCGACTCGCGACGTTGTTTGACGAGCGTGGTCATGACTCGGCTCATTTCAGCGTCATCAAGGTCACGCTTCAGTTCCACTTCTTTGTTCAGCACTGCCGCTTTGATCATTCTGATCACATCCATGCGGAGCTGATCCCGCGATTTCATGGCGAGCTTGAGGTCTTCGGTTAGGCGATCATAGAGCGACATGAGGAGCCTCTTGGTGGTTGCAGGATATAGGTGCTGCGGAGCATACCCGCCTTGTTCGAACGAGTCAACGAGCTGGAGTCCTACGGTATTCAATGGATAAGAGGTGGTATGATATGCACGATGAATCACCGATCCTAACTAAGGAGGATGAGCATGGTTGAACGGCTCATGGAGAGGATAGGAGACACCTATCGGGTGGTGGTTGTTTTGATTGGAATTGGAGTCGCAAGTGTTGCAGGGTGTGCTGCTGACTCACCCAAGCCGGCGCCGATAATCACGCAGGATCAGGTCAAGGGTAATGCCGATAAGTTGTTTGAAAGACTGAAACAAGAGGAGAACAATCGTACGGCTGGGTCTGGACCAGCGCCTTACTGATCGGTGCCGGTCGGTCGCCGCGAAAACTGTCGTAACGGTTTCAATAGTGGTAATTCCCAGAGTAATCGGCGGTGAGCACGTTGTTCAACTTGACGAGGCTCGTGAAAAGTCTGGAACAGCGTGACTGACACGAGCAGGCGGAACAAGCCGGAGAGAAAGAAAATAAACGGGAGATTGGAGGCCGGTTCCAACGTGACGGCTCCCATATGGAGGCTGCTCGGTACGGTATGAATCAAGAAGCTTCCGGCTACGGTCCCAAGCGCCCACCCGATGGCGTTGACAATGCTTGAGACGGCGACGGCCTTTGCACGATCCGTTGGGTGCACTGCGTCAAAGACATAATTGTTCAACCCAAGCCCTAATCCCGCCCAGACCACGCCTCCGAAGAAATTCACGGTGACCAGAAAAACCCACGCTGTACAAAACAGGTAGAGCATCGGCAAGAACGCCACGAGCAGTCCGGTGAAGGTGAGCAACGCCTTGTTGCCAAAACGATCTCCGAATTGCCCCCAGCCCGGTAAGGTCAGAAATTGACCAAGAATGCCTGCCGCAATCCAGGTTCCATATTGCCAATGGGCGAGGTGAAGGTCCTGAATCAGGTAGAGGACAAAGAACGGACCTGCAATCAGCACCGCAGCATGCATGAGCCCTGAAAAGAGTAAGAAGTGGCGAAAGTTGTGGGAGACGCCCGTACGAAGAAAGTCCAGAAAGCCCGTTGGATTGCGGTTGGGGGTATGCAGAGGGAGTCCGGTAACCTGTTGAAGTAATACGGCTGATGCACTCCGACAGAGCCCTACTGTCAGAAAGAGGATCGAGAAGCCAACCCATAACAGGTCTCGGTTCTCAAAGATGCTCAGTAAGCCCCCTGCCAAGCAGAGCACCAGTAGGCTTGTGATGGCAACCACGCGTGATCGTCTGGCGAAGTACGTGCCCCGCTCATTGGGATTCAGTAATTCGGTGATGAGACTGTTCCAGGCTGGGGAGGTGAAATGGGTGCAGGTGAAATAGATCGCGACACCCGCAATGAGAAGCCAGGGACCATGTTCTGGCCAGAGTAGGGGTAAGCCAAAAATGGGAATCCAGGAAACGGATTGACCGATAATACCCCAGTAGATTTGGGATGCTTGGCTTGGAAACCAGTGCGAGATTTTGATGGAAACCAGTTGAGCCCAGGTACCGAGAAGCTGAGGAATGGCCGAGAGAATACTCAACTGAAGCGGTGTAGCGGAGAGGAGAAGGGCGAAGGCCGAAAGATAGTGCTCGCCTCCTCCTTGAGCGATGGCTTGAAAGATCCCGTCACGAATGCCGAAGCGCCGACCGGATTCATGCGGCTCTAACGTTGCGGGGTGATTGCGACGATCTCGCTCTATTGAACGCGAAGGGGGCGTGGGTTGATCAATCATACGATAACGCTGGAGTCACTCTACCATACCTCGGACCAGGCACAAGGTTTCAGTGATGATGGCCTCATGGAATTGACCGGTCAGGTCTATGTCAGTACCATACGCTCCATGCTCTCCGATGCTGCTGCAAGGCGATGGTCAGATATCTACATGGTTGCCTCTATGTTGTCTGCGACTCTTTTTTGTCAGCCGGTAGTCGATGCGAAGGATCTCTTGCCGCTGAAGGAACAGGAGTCGACCGAGGTTGGGTCAACTCAGAGTCCGTCATTTGACGATCAGGAGAAAGATGTTCCGCAGTCTCTTTTTACCTGGATCAACCTGGCCAAAGGGTTTGATGTGGAGTGGGATACCTTTGGTCGAAAAGGGTGGTACACCCAAGATCCTCGTTTAAAACCAATTGGATCTGGCTCTGTGTTCACACCGGAGACTCCAGCCATTTATATTGTATTCGAAGTAGCTCCTCTGGAAGACCCGACCCAATTTGCTGTGCAATGGTATCGAGAGGAGCCAAACAGTCAGATGCATCAGAAACTGTTGGGCAAGGATGTCTTGGAAGTGCCTGGTCATGAGCGGTATGGGTATCTGGAGATGACACGATCAGGTGATCGGTGGATCGTGGGTAACTATGTTGCCAAGATTTATATCGCACCGATCGGGCAGCAACCGTTTCATGCAGTGAATCAGGTCGGCATGATGCGTTTTCGTATTGTGCCCTCTGAACAGGACCTGATCAGGTAGGTTCCTCGGAACAGGAGTGATATGGGAGAACGTCTGAAAATTACAGATCCAGAAAAGCTGGCCTTGCTCTATGAGCGATTTCGAGATGTCTGTTTGGTTGAGAAAGAGGTCTGGAAAGAGATTTTCATGCCTCGCGATGTCTCGCAGGGGCCTGTGCGAACAAACATTCAAGAACGCTATGAGGTCGAGATCACTGATCCAGGGATTGAGGCCACGCTTGAAGCGAACATTGTGCTTGGCCAGAATGCGCTAGCAGCTGCGATTCAAGAATACCGTGAACACCTCGTCTTTTATCGGCAGGTATGACACCCACAAGGCTGTGGGTGTCATACCTGCTGTCCAGTGTTAAGCAGTCAATCGTTGCAGGGCTTCGATCCGTACCTCGATTGGAGGATGTGTCGCGAAGAGATGCATCACTCCGGATGAGTTCCCGGAAATTTTCATCGTTGCCAAGGCATCTTGGCCGGTGTATTCGAATTGGGTGCGGTTCACCCATCGGTCAATGCCGCGAAGGGCGTTGATCATCGCCTCCTTCCCATAGACCTTGGCGGAGAAGGCGTCGGCCGCAAATTCACGGCGGCGCGAGTGCCAGCTTACGACCAGCATGGCGAGGAAGGACAAGACGACCTGCAGGAAGATGTAGACCACAAGAGCCAGAATGGGATTGCCTGTATTCCCTTCCTCTCGATCTCCTTGGGGTTGCCCGACGAGTTGTGAGAGGAAGTTGCTGATGTAATAGACAAAGGTGTTCATCAATCCAGAGAGCACCGTGGTGGCAAACATATCGCCGTTGTAGACATGGCCCATTTCATGGGCAAGGACGGCCTTCACCTCGTCCTCTTTGAGGTTCTGCAGAAGACCCGTGGAGACGGCAACCATCGAATTATTCTTGCTGGGGCCGGTTGCAAAGGCATTGGGATCAGGGGAATCATAGATCCAGACTTCCGGCATCGTGATATGAAGTCGTTGGGCAATCTCCTGAACCGACCCATAGATGACTTGTTCAGCATGTGACCGAGGCTGGGTGATTTGTTCACAGCTCAGCATGGCTCGTGCCATCTGCTTGGAGAAGGCCAAGCTGATAAAGGCGCCGCCAAACCCGATGACCAATGCCCAGACGAGGAGCTGCTGGTTATAAATTCCCCGCACATCGATGCCAAATGCGGGTAACACAACATTGACCAAGAGTGTAGCTGTCAGCGACAGAGTGATGTAGATGAGAAAATTTGCAATCAGGAACAGGCCGATGCCTTTGAGCCACTTCATGAATATCCTCCTTGGCGATAAGCGTTCGCCTCCGCACGCAATACAAGACGAAACAAGACCTATTATACACAAATCATTTTTGAGAGTTGCAGCCTTCGGACGTCATTGACCCAAGAAATAAGTACAATGTTTTGAAAGTCAAGGTTGGCGAAGTGCCTGATAGTACGAGATAAAGTTGACCGTTTCTGGTTGTTCCTGTTAAAAAGTTCTCATCTGGAGCCTCTGCCGGTTCTTCGTATGTCGGAAGGATGAAGTCTTATTGATCGGACGGTGCAAGAGGAGTAGCGGGCTGTCAACGATCCCTATCATGGTCTGACGCGGGCTGATCCATCTTTGAGTGCGGCGTGTGTCTTTTTTGTGCAGCACGGTATTGATTCGGGAATTGTCAGAGTGGGGTGATGTCGCACGTGGGAGGGGCATCCATAGTGATGCCGCTTCCCAATCTGTTAGGGCACGCGTGCGGCTCGTGTAAAGTCATTGAAGTACAGGCACGAATCAAATAGTGAACGTCGTATGACGCAGTCTATTTCGGCCCACATCTCATCGAACAAATCCTCACTGCTCCGGGATCTGCTCAAGCAGGTCTCACGTCTGTTTTACACGACGTTAGCGGTGGTGCCGGAAAATGTGCGTGATCAGGTGGGGCTGGCCTATCTCTTTGCACGAGCTGCCGATACGATTGCCGATACCGAACTCATTGATCGATCACGTCGACTCAGTTTTCTTTACCGCCTCCGGGAGCAGTTTGTCAGCGAGCATCTTGATTGGGAACAGATCCGGTTGATTCAACAGGCCGTTGCGTCAGTACAACACGATTCAGCGGAACGGCTCCTATTGGAACGGCTGGATGAATGCTTCCACGTGTTTCTGGCCTGTTCACTCGATGATCGACATCGGATTCGGCGCGTGATCATAACTCTCACGCAGGGAATGGAAATGGATCTGAGTGTCTTTCCTGGTACTGCCCCGGATGAACTGATTGCGCTCAAGACCATGGATGACCTGGACCGCTATACGTACTCGGTGGCTGGTTGCGTCGGTGAGTTTTGGACCGGGCTGATGTGTGCCCATCGCAAGGCTCTTGCCGATTGGGATGTGCCTGTGATGTCCGAGCGAGGGATACGATTTGGGAAGGGATTACAGGTGACGAATATCGTCAAAGATATCGCCCATGATCTTCAGAAGGGACGATGTTACATTCCTGAAACGATGCTGACTGAAGTAGGACTCAAACCCCATGATTTATTGCATCAGGAGAACCTCTCTCGCTTCCGACCTGTGCTGAGCAAGCTTGTTCGTCTTGCGGTGGCACACCTGGATCAGGGTTGGGCGTATACGATGGCGATTCCACGTCATGAAACGCGATTGCGGTTGGCTTGTATGTGGCCGATCCTTTCCGCTGGAGAATCCCTCAAGCTCGTCATGAATTCTCCCGACCTATTGAATCCCACCGTGAAAGTGAAAATCCCCCGCAGTAAGGTCTATCAAATCATGGCCATGACGACAGGCACTGTTGCCTGCGGTTATGCCGGGACTGCCTATTGGGGGCATCTGCGCAAACAGTTTGTGTGAGTGCCGGAGTGTGCCAAACGTTGACTGCTCTGGGTCAGTATCTGCCTACTCCGTCTTCTTTTGCGGTTCCAACAGTTTATCGCCCTTCCTAAAGACGGAAAAAATTGCTTGTGAGGGGCAGGCATCTAGGCAGAGCCGACAGCTTTCAAGACAGCGAGAGGGATCAAATTTGTAGGGAGGTGTCGAGAGCCAGGCGCTGGTTGGGCAGATTGGGACACAGACGGCCTGGTGCGTACAACGGTCAGGATGACGGACGAGATGATCACGAATGACCAGCATGGGTTTGACTCCTTCAAAGAGACCTTGCGAGAAGATCTCAAACATATTCTTGTTCGGTAGACTGCTCACTGCCATTCCTTGACGAGTTCTTTCAGCCGATCCTTGAGCTCCGGAATCTGTTCCACATTGTTCTGAATCGCGCCGATGATTTTTTCTAACCGAGCGGAGCGAAGCGCTTCCTTATCCTTCTTAGCGAGCCGGTCAAAATCCTCATAGGCTTCTCGGTGTTTAGGTTCCAGGTGTTGTCTCGCGTCCAGTAGGGCCTGGCCCAACTCCCATGGCTCCGGTGTCAGGGGAGGGGCGACTGTAAACGAACCGTCGGTAAACACAATCACGGATGTACCCGGTTTCCCAGTCAACGGAGTCACGGTTTCAACCGTTTTCCATTCACAGGCTGTCCAGTCTAGTGTGAGCCCTGGAAATTGTTTAATGAAGGCCACTTTTTCCATATTGGCCTTCCATTTGTCTTCGGTAGGCATAGCGATGAAGGGGACCGTTCTACGGCTGCTTGAGCGGAATGAGCTGTTCAGGAACCGGATGGTTCGGCATAAGCAATCGGGTGACGATTTCACCCTTGAGGATGTGCCGTTCCATAATTTCCGTTACGTCGGCTTCTGACCCGACCCAGTACCAAACTCCCTCTGGATAGACCACTACACTTGGACCAAGGTCACAATGGTCAAGACAACCGGCTTTGTTGGCTCGGACCAGACCTTTCAGATTGAGTCGCTTGGCTTCGCTCTTGAAGTGGGCGTGAAGTTTTTCAGCCCCTAAATTGGCACAGCACCCGCGAGGATCATCTTTGGGACGCTGGTTCGTGCACACGAAAATATGTCGCTGAAATGGTGGCATGGATGGTGTCCCTACACGGGCATCGTCAAGGTATTGAGTCGCTCCATCAGCACGGTGACGTCGCGGTTGTTGAGGAACTGGGATGTCTGATGGGGCACGTTCAGAACCGCCCTGATTTCATATAATCGCAACGAGGCTCGCCGGAACTCGTCGGCTTTCGACAGTTCTGAGCTGAATCCCGACCGCAACTTGTTGAATTCGGCAAGGATGTCGCGGAAATCTCGATGATGCTGTTTCTGTAACGAGCAGGTTGTGCAGTACCACCTCGGGTTTTGATCCGACGAAGGGGATAACCGATCATAGGGGCGTCCAAAAAAATCTTTCCCCAGTGACAACTTTGTCAGTGGGTTGCCGGTGGATCCACAAGCCTGACACGCGTGATTCCAGACGTCCATCTCTACCTCCTCACGATGCAAACGACGCATATTACAACAGGACTTTCTGTACTGTCCATGCTCCGGAGAGTTCTCAGGAACGGCGTCTAGTTTGAGACTGCGAGGTGTAGATGGAGCGGTCTATGTATAATGAAAGGATAGACGGTAAGGATGGCCAGCCGAAGGAGGTGAAGGTCGTATGGTGATCGGTATCCCAAAGGAGATCAAGGATCATGAATATCGCGTCAGCTTGACGCCGGATGGCACTGCAGTGTTGTGTCAGCAAGGGCATGAAGTCTGGGTCGAGGCCTCAGCAGGTGTGGGGAGTGGGTTTAGCGATCATGAATACCGTGAAGCCGGGGCCATCATTACCAGTTCCAAAGCTGAATTGTTTGGAAAGGCGGAGTTGATTCTGAAGGTCAAGGAGCCGCTGCTTTCTGAATGTGCGCTCTTTCGTCCTGGGCACCTCTTGTTTACGTATCTGCATCTTGCAGCCGTCCCGGATGTCACGAACGCGCTTCTTAGCCAAAAGGTGACGGCTCTGGCTTACGAGACGACAGAGGCCTCGGATGGGAGTCTTCCCATGCTCAAGCCGATGAGTGAGATTGCGGGGCGAATGTCGATCCAGATTGGCGCTCACTACCTTGAGAAAGCTCAAGGGGGACGCGGAGTCTTGTTGGGAGGGGTTCCAGGAGTCGAGCCGGGTCGCGTGGTCGTCTTAGGAGCGGGAGTGGTCGGGGCATCAGCTGTTCGTATGGCGGTGGGATTAGGCGCACAGGTCACGGTGATCAATCTTGACATTGAACGGTTACGATCTCTTGATGATCAGTATCACGGACGCATTGTTACCTGCGCTGCGAGTTCTGCTGGTATTGAAGAGGCCGTATGTTCGGCGGATCTGGTGATTGGTGCGGTGCTTGTTCCGGGCGCCAAGGCACCCACGTTGGTGTCACGTGCGATGGTCTCGCGGATGAGACCCGGATCCGTGATCGTCGATGTTTCAGTCGATCAGGGCGGCTGTGTTGAGACAACCCGACCAACAACGCATTCCGATCCCGTGTACGTAGTGGATGGGGTACTCCATTATTGTGTGGCCAACATGCCTGGAATCGTTCCACGCACATCTACGTATGCATTGACCAATGCCACCATGCCATATCTCATTCGCCTTACTTCTGAGGAGCTCGAGCGAGTGATTCGGTCTGATCCTGGTTTCGCGAAGGGGGTCAACTTGAAAGAGGGGAAGGTTACGCATGCTGGTGTGGCAAAATCGCATGGGTTGCCTTTTACCCCTCTCTTGTAAGACAATCACGCCGTCGATTGACTGCTCGGTCTTGTCGGGGCGTAGCGCAGCCCGGTAGCGCACTGCGTTCGGGACGCAGGGGTCGGAGGTTCAAATCCTCTCGCCCCGACCAAACCAAGTAGGCTTGATCGTGAGTGCCCTCCTCAACAAACAAGACGGCCGGCAGCACGGTTCGTTCTTTTGGGTTCCTGACTCATAATCAGCGCCGGATCCCTTCACTTTGGTCGTTCTGTATTCCATCAATCAGGACCATTGTCAGCAGAGCATTGTGTTCTGCAAGATTCCGGCTCCAGATAAAAAACCACCTGTGTGGTGCCTGAATATTTCATGTCATTGGGGATCGTGAATAGATATCGTTCGTCATGATGATCCGACTTTTAAATCAAAGAGTTACTGTTCTGCATGCCAGTTTGTGGTGTTTCACGGATGGGGAACCTGGATGGAGCGTTTTAGGTCGTCCACACCTATTTCTTGAGCGATTCCGGGGTGTTTTTGGAAACGACACCTCAAGAAATCCTGGCAGGATGACGACATAGTCAGGGCGTAGATTTGGTAAATCGCGTGACGGGCCTGGAGAGGTGTGAGAATATCCGCAGAGCAGAGCCGTGGGGGCTCGTGGGATCCGAGGGTTCGGCTGGAGGCGTATGACTCAACCCGCCGATGAGTTGCCGGTGCGGGCTCGTCTCGTTGTGTATGGTCGCGTCCAAGGGGTCGGGTTCCGTGCCTTTGCCGAACGAATGGCCTTAGATCTCCGGCTGGTTGGTGGCGTGCGTAATCTCACGGATGGCCGAGTCGAGCTTGATGTTGAGGGCGAGAGGTCTGTGATCGAAGCGCTCGAACGGCAGCTGCGGATCGGTTCTCCGGCCGCGCGAGTCACGAAGATTGAGGTGGAGTGGGGGGCGGCGACTGGGCGATATTCCGAATTTGAAATTTGGTATTAGGTCTTCCTGAGGAACTATGAGTCGGCACTATCACGGGGAATCCGACGCGAGCGAGGCGCGAAGACATCTGGATGATGAGATGGGTGCCTCCGAAGCTGGGAGTGCCCCAGAGGAGAGTGAGCGTGAAACCGGTCGGGCCGAGGGCCTTGATACGCTCAAGAGCTATTTGCGCGAAGTTCGTCGATCAACGTTGCTGACGTTTAAGGAAGAGCAGCAACTTGGAAAACGCGTCATGGCCGGAGACGAGCGGGCTCGTCAACAGATGATCGAATCAAACCTACGACTGGTGATCAGCATCGGCAAACGGTATATGCATCGAGGATTTCCTTTTTCCGATATCGTGGAGGAAGGGAACCTTGGGTTGATTAAGGCCGTCGAAAAGTTCAACTACAAGCGTGGATTTCGGTTTAGCACCTATGCGTCTTGGTGGATCAGGCAGTACATTGAACGTGCGATCATCAATCAAGGGAAACTGGTTCGACTCCCTGTCCATGTGGTGGAACGGCTGAATCGCTATTTGAATCGCACGGAGCAACTGGTGCAGGCACTCGGGCGTGAACCGAGAGCTGCAGAAATTGCGATCAAGATGAAGACGTCGGAAGAGGAGGTCTTGGACCTGAAACAGTTGGTCCGCACGACCTGTTCACTCGATAGCCCACTCAATGATCGTACCGATACGTTTCTTCGTGATGTGATCGAAGATCCGACGGGGCTATCCCCCGACGAAACTGCTGATGGGGTTCGGCGCCGAGCGGAACTGATTGCCTGGGTGAGGGAGTTGCCAGAAAAAGAGCAAACTGTTATTGTGTCGAGGTTCGGGCTTGATGGAGGGGAAGCGAAGACATTGGAAGAGATCGGGCGGACCATGGGGTTGACTCGAGAGCGTGTTCGTCAAATCGAAATGGCGGCGCTCGCCCGTCTTCGTCACACCATTGAGCGAAAAACCATGACACGGGCAGATCTGCTCTAGATTCCGTGACCACCGTCAACTATCAAGCACTGATCCGCGAAGTGCCGGACTTTCCAAAGCCCGGTATTCTCTTCTATGACATCACCACATTGCTGAAAAATCCTGCAGCCGTTCGAAGTCTGTCCGACCAATTGACGGCGCGATACCAGGATCGAGGGGTTCAGAAAGTTGTCGGCATCGAGTCTCGGGGGTTTATCTTCGGCGGCATTCTGGCGGCGAGGCTTGGAGCTGGATTCGTCCCGGTTCGTAAACCCGGGAAACTTCCTGCTGATTGCTATGAGGTCAAGTATAACCTTGAGTATGGCAACAGCAGCCTCGCGGTGCACCGTGATGCGATCGAGCTCGGAGAGCATGTGTTGATTGTTGATGATCTTCTTGCAACTGGGGGAACGGCGGAAGCGACAGTGAATCTCGTTCGGCAGCTGGGGGGAACTATCGTCGGACTGGATTTCTTGGTTGAGTTAAAGAGCCTGAACGGACGTGAAAAACTCAGCGGGTACGACGTTCATTCGACCATCACGTATCCTTAGCAGAAGAGGTGGGAGATATCTTCCTGTCCCCTCTTGTAACTGACAATTTTCCCATGAGACAGAAGCTCGAGTATAACCTTCCAAACGACCTAACTGCGGAGCATGCATCACTATGGTGACGAAGGGGCAGATAAAGAAGAAGGGTGAGTTGAAACCGAAGTCGGTTGAACCCATTGCCAAGAAACTTCAACCCGCGACGGTCAGCATGCCAGCTACAGCGAAACCATCGGTCGAAGTTGACGAAGGACCTGTGCGTCCGAAAGAAACCGCAAAAGAGCGAGAAGCACGGGAACAGCGACAGGAAGTACTTCATAAAATGCTTCTTGGTAAGCGCCAAGAAATTATTAAGGAGATTGAAGAGAGTCTGGGGCAATCACTGACCGAAGATCAGCAACGACGCCTGGAGTCCGCGCGGGATGTTGGAGACCAAGCCCTCATGGATCTGGAGCGTGAACTGGGTATTTCTCTGATGGAGATGCGTAATCGCCGTCGGCAGTCGATTGATGAAGCTCTCACGCGTCTGCACGAGGGAACCTATGGAATTTGTGCGGAGTGTGGAGTTGAGATCAGCGAGCGGCGGCTTCAAGCGGTGCCTTTTGCCAAGCTGTGTGTTGAGTGCCAATCACGTGCTGAGTTACTGGAGAAAATCGAACGGGAAGAAGATCGCGACTAGGCTCCTCATTCTGCCTTCGACATCATCCTGCCGTAACGTGTTCTGTCTATGAGTGGGCGGCTTCTCAAACGAGCTATCGTGCTTGCCAGTGGTGGTTTGGATTCTACCGTCACGGCAGCTGTTGCCCGACAAGAGGGTTATGAGTTGTATCTCTTGACCCTTGCCTACCAACAACGGCATGCCGTGGAAATTGAACGGGCGAAGCATGTAGCGAGTGCGTTGAAGGCAGAGCATCACCAAGTGGTAGCTGTTGATCTCCACTCAATCGGAGGGTCAGCGCTCACCGGGGATGTTCCGGTTCCGAAAGATCGGCGGGACGCTGAATGCAGCGAAGATGTGCCAGTGACCTATGTGCCCGGCAGAAATTTAATTTTTCTCTCCATCGCAGCTGCTCAGGCGGAAGTCGTGGGGGCCTCAGTGATCTATTTCGGCGCCAATGTGGTGGACTACTCAGGCTACCCTGACTGCCGTCCAGAGTTCATCAAGGCGGTGGAAGAGACGTTGCGACTCGGAAGCAAGGTGGGCATGCTGGGAGGACGTTTTGAAATTCGGGCGCCGCTTCTGCACATGAGCAAGGCGGAGATTATACGTCTTGGCCTGGCTCTCCGTGCACCACTTCACCTCACGCACAGTTGCTATGATCCCACAGATGCGATCGCTTGCGGACGGTGTGACAGCTGTCTCATTCGTCGGCGAGGGTTTGCGGAGGTGGGAGTTGTAGATCCGATTCCCTATGCGATATCTTGAGTGAATAATTTTGTGGAAATTAGGTGGAGAATGCCTATGAGGTTGTCACAAATCATGTTGCTCGGTTCAGTGGTGTTGATACTCGGAGTTGCTCCGGCGTGCAGCCAGAGTGGAGTGGAGCCAAAGACACCGGGAACTGCCTCCACAGCTCCAGTCGAGTTCCAGGTGGGAGAGCAGAAGTTCACGACACACTGTTCCCGATGCCACGGAGTTGGTGGAGTGGGAACAACCCAAGGTCCGCCATTTCTACACAAAGTTTATGAGCCAAACCATCACGGCGATGTGGCTTTTCAGCGGGCGGCAGCCAATGGGGTTAAGGCCCATCATTGGCAGTTTGGCGATATGCCGAAGATTGATGCCGTCAAGCCTGAGGACGTGGACGATATCGTGAAATATATTCGTTGGCTGCAGAAACAAGCCGGCATTTTCTAAGCCCGCCGACGGCAGTAGTCGAGGTGATCAGTCGCAATCCGTATTTGATTGTGAAGGGATTATCGACGAAGAGGCGTCCACTTCTTGGCTCGTGCGTCGGCTTCAGCAATTTGCTCGACTGTCATGTGTTTGGCTAAGGTACTGCGGGATTCTGCGGCTCGTTTTTCGCCGTAGGCGGCGGAGAGGCTGTACCACATATGTGCTTCAACCAGATTTTGTGGGACACCGCGGCCTCGTTCATACATCATACCGAGTTTAGCAAAGGCCAACGCATTGCGCTGCTCCGCCGCTTTCTGAAACCAAAACAATGCCATCGGGTCGCTGAACGGAGCGCCCTGCCCTAAAGAGTAGAGCGTGCCAAGGTTCACCTGTGCGCCTGCATGGCCCTGATCTGCTGCTTTTTTAAACCAATACTTTGCTTCTTGATAGTTTTGTGTCAACCCTTGGCTTTCACTGTAGTGGATGCCCAGCTGGTTTTGGGCGTCAGCTTCCCCCCCTTGTGCGCGCTTCAGCAGCTCACTAACCATTGTTCCATTCGGAGGTGGTTGAGACGGGGGGTGGGGTAAAGGTTGAGGGGGGGAGGTACAGCTTGATGCAACCGTACACAGTATGAGTAGGCCGATCACTGGAAGCAACGTGCGGTGGCGGGATTGTGGTGACATCTTTGGTGTAATAATTTCTCTATGGCATATCCTACTCAGCCCAAGGCTGGGAGTTCAAGGCTGGAATAGGTGGTAGGCTTTTGAGGGAAAAATTGAGGGGACAGAACCATAAGAAAGAGGAAGCCAAGGCTATGCGTAGGATAACCCTCTTTACTAGGGTGATCAAGGATACAGTTTTCAGCCCACTGGTCGAATGGAAGCGTGCTCAAAGAAACGAACTTGCCCGCTATTGTTCTTGAGTCTGTTCTTGCCCTTTCGGTTTCCAATTCCGAGTAAGAAATTGCGCTTGAGCAATCTGGGCCGGTGTCATGTCGTGTCCTAATCGATTCCGCCATTTGGCGCCGGCTTCATGGCCATTGGCTGCTGCGAGGTTATACCAGTGATAGGCCTGCACAAGGTCTTTCGGGACGCCTCGTGCTTGCTCATAGTGGGTGGCGATGAGAAACATCGCAGGCCCATGTCCTTGGTCCGCCGCCAGACGGCACCACCGGAGTGCCTCCTGATAATCTTGCGGCATTCCCCGCCCGATGTCTGACAGTACGCAAAGCCGATAGAACGCTCCCGCATGACGCTGAGTCGCTGCCATGCGATACCACCGCACGGCTTCTCGATGGTCTGCCGGACGTGCGTTCTCGTATCGTATGCCAAGGTTGTATTGGTCCTCAGCGCTCCCTTGTTCTGCGGCCGACTGAGACTCATCGAGTTGTGACACGGTATCGTGCACGTCGACATAGGGGGATTTGGGTGGATCGATGCATCCCGGGAGACTTCCGATGATGGTGATGGCGAGGATATAGCGCAAGCCGGTGGTCATGAAGATTCTCCTTTGTGTAAGCAGATAAAAGGGTAGCTTGTCGCGTCATGTCTTGCAAGTGGTCCGGCACCGAACCATACAGGTAGCACAGGTTCTGCCCGAAAAACGACCATGTGTGTGTACATGGTCCAAGGTCTCGGATTACCTCGCATATATTCTTGTATTGTCTGGCCAGGAGGCGAAAATGAAGGCTCTCTTTTCATCAACGCGTCTCCTGCTCTGTGTGCTGGGTTATTTCGAGAGCGTTCGAGTACAAGAAGAAGTTTGGGTCAGATCGGGTGGTGTCCACTTAATCTTTCCGATCGCTTCCCCCTACGATTGACACCCGATACCAAGAATCGTAGCCTATCGCGGCAAGGGATCTGTCTATTGTTTCAGGCTGCTTAGGTTACCTTTTCCTATGTATTCCACCGTCTCGCAGTCTCAGTTGCATAGAATCGCAAGCTGGCTGCTAGGCGTAGCATCATTGCTGTCTGCTACGCTGGCCTTCTCCCAGCAGGAATTTGCGCCCTCATCAGTTCACAAAGGGGCGCTCTTGGTCGCCAGCCCCTCCTTGGCCGATCCCAACTTTACTCAAACTGTTTTGCTCATTGTCGAACATGGGCAAGGTGGGACCCTCGGCCTTGTTCTGAACCGCCCTACGGATGTGCTGTTAGCAGAGGTGTTGCAGGATCTCCCGATGTTGAAGCAGACCGACCACAGGCTATTTGGAGGAGGACCGGTCGGGCGCACACAGCTGGTGTTGCTGTTCAGGCTTGGGCGGATATTGCCTGATGTACGGCACATCGTGGACAAAGTCTACCTGGGTACACCGATCGTGCTGGAACATGTCATGGCTAGCCCTAAGCCTAACGAAGCCTTCCGTGGCTTTGCTGGTTTTGCCGGCTGGGCGCCGGGGCAACTCGAATATGAGATGCATCAAGGCTCATGGGGTGTCTTGTCATCCAACGCCTTTGACATCTTCAGTAAAGATCCTAGGACGCTCTGGCCAGATAGCATCGGCCTCCTTCAGGCTCCGAGAACTATTTCCAACGAGCGGTAGCTGAATAGACTAACTGTCTGTGTGCAACTGGAAACATGGAGAAATCTAGAAAACAGGCTCCGAGAGATGTGTGCCCGGTTTTGAATGTTCTCTGGCAGGAGTAAGGTGTTGTGTGATGTGACCGGAATCCACTTCTGTAATGAGGACCCCTCTCAACATTGTAGGAAAGGTTCCGAGGGACACCCGTTTGGCCTCAAGAGTTGAAGAGGAGCGGGCATAGGGAACGGCCATGAGAAGCGACGCGGGTATTTTACCGTCCTGCCCTCTCGTCGTACACGATCCTCAATCTGACCAGAGCTCGCATTGACAGGTCCTACCGTGGGCGGTACCCTCCTCACACCATGCTCTGGAAGAAAACCACCAGACTGGACGTCTTTACGCAACAACTGAACGTCAAGACGACATGGGTTCGCTTGGCCTTGCCTCTGCGAAGGATACGTACGAAATGGACGGAAGATCACGACGATTCTTTGCCCCCTGCCCACGAGGCTTGGAGGGGGTACTGGAGCAGGAACTCCACGATCTGGGTGTGCCGGCCACATTCAAGACCGACGGCGGCGTCGGGTTCACGGCTCCCTGGTCGACGATGTATTGGGTCAATCTCAAGAGTCACATCGCCAGTCGTGTCCTTTGGGAAGTCGGCCAGGGTCCCTATCAAACAGAAGACGATGTGTATCGCGCAGCCTATGCGCTCCCCTGGCCCGACTGGTTTGCGCCCTCGCAGACGATCAAAGTCAAAGTGAGCGCGCGGCGCTGCCCGCTCCCGAGTCTGGATTTTCTCACCCTCCGAATCAAAGACGCCGTGTGCGACAAATTCGTCGCCATGCGGCAACGGCGGCCCAGCGTCGACACGGAACGGCCCCACATCAAGTTGGATGCCTTTCTCGATCAGAGCACCATCACCTTCTACTTGGACACCTCAGGCGAACCCCTCTTCAAACGGGGCTACCGGATCGCGTCGGTCGAAGCGCCGTTGAAGGAAAATCTGGCGGCAGGCATCCTCCGGCTCGCCGGTTGGACGCCGAGCGACGTGCTGCTTGATCCCATGTGTGGGGGCGGGACCATCGCCCTCGAAGCCGCGTTGATGGCCCGTCGGATTCCCCCGGGGATGGCCCGCCATTTTGCCTTTGAGCGGCTGATGATTCACGATGACAAACTGTGGGGCCGTCTGCGCGAAGCGGCGCTCACCAAACGCCTGACCGATGTTCCCGCCGCCATCTATGCGTCGGATCAGGATCCGGCCATGGTGAAGATTGCTCAGCGGGCGTTTCAAGGGGCGGGGGTGGTGGTCGATGTGCGTGTGAAGCAGAGCGACATTCTGGACCTGGAGGCTCCGGCGGAGCAGGGTGTCATGGTCATCAATCCGCCCTATGGCGTTCGCTTGAGTCATCCCGATGAGTTGGCGTCACTCTACCCAAAGCTGGGCGATTGGCTGAAGCAGAGATTTGCCGGATGGCGAGTCTATGTGTTAACGGGCGACGCCCGTGTGCCGAAACTCATCGGCCTCGCCCCGTCGAAACGCATCCCCCTCTTCAACGGCGACCTGGAATGCCGGCTGTACGAATTCGTCATCGTCCCAGGCGGTGCACGACGGCGACTGGGGATGCGGTAAGCCTCAGTCGCCGGATGGAATACCCTGAGAGCGAAATTTTTTGACTGGGCCGGTCGGCGTGGGAGTCGGCAGCGAGTGTCTTCCGGATTACGCCGCCCGCGCCGAGTTTTCATCAGCAGCGGGTGTTCGCTCTGACTGGCTGTTCCTACTTCTAGGTGAAAGGGCAAAAGAATCGGCATGGAGAGTAGGGTCGGTGCGTGAGCGCCAGACTGTTGCGATCATGAAGGCCATCAATCTGACCGTGTCTCCAGTCGCCAAGTGACAGGCGTTTTTCCTTCCAACTTTTGCGCCTTCTAGAATCCTGTATGGTATAAGTCATAGGGTTGTGACTGCTGTCCCTCTTAGGAATCTACATGTATCCGGACGTTCACTTGAACGACGGTGCACGACGACCTGAGGTTCATTGCGATGACTGACGGATCAAAGATTGTTCGGCATTTTCGACAAATCCTGCTGTGGCCAATGCAGCTCACCCCCATCCGCGAAGACGCACCGATCCAAAAACATTGGGAGCTTTTGCAGGCGACTCACTCAAATAATCCGTGGTGTGAGGTGGTGGACGAGTTTACGGGCGATCCTCGACAGTTCCAAGAACGACATTACAGCGAATTTGTGACGTTCCTCCCCTACGTTCAGCGGTTTTTGTACGGTGAAGGGAAAAGAACGAGATCGGAAGTTCGCGAGGAATCCGCGATTCGCGTTTTTCGTCGCAATGATATTGCAAAGGTGCGAATGCTGTTCCCTGGCCCCCACGGGACGGCTGCGACCTTTACGGTGGCCCATGTCGATTTGTACTTTTTCTACGATATCGATGTGGCGATTCTGGTCGTCGAGATTTATGCCGATGACGTGCCGCTAGCGCAGGTACAGAATTCACTGTTTCGCTTCGGACGATGTTACCCTACCTATTGGGAGCGCGACGGGCATGGGGGTCATTGTCCCAAGTATGTCGAATGGCTTGCCTCAGATGGGACGGTGCTTGCCGTCTCTGATTACGATCACCGTGAAAAATATCTCTCGTTTGTCTGTCAGCATCGGTCACTGAGTCTTGCCTCTCATTGGGAATTCTTGCTTGAGCCGCTGGTGTTGCACCATTCTGAAAAGGTCGGTCTTATTCGGTATCGGCAGCTTGAGTATCACCTGATGCCGGTGATGGCGTATCTCACGCTCGACAATCCGGGCGCATTGACGCGGGGGGAATTCGCACGGGTGGGATTGGCAGCGGCACCGGGTAGTGCTGATACGTTACCGTTTTCAGAACGCTATCTCCGTGACTTTGAAGAACGCCATTGTTATGACCGGTATTGGAACGGGCAGGGCCAAGGTTCTCCGGGCGCACGCTTTATGTGCACAGGCCGTGTGTTCACGATGGTGGGGGAGGCAGGAGATCCGGCATTCGAGGATCGCAAAACTAACTTGGAGCAGTTTCGTCATGAGTACTTTCTGTTGTTTTTGATCCCGCATTTTCATAAGGCGGCATTATTGATGCTGACGAATCGCCTGGTTGAAGCGATGAATCAGCTCGATCTCACAAAGCTTGACTCCGTTCGGCAGTTTCGCCGCGTGATTCGCCAAACCCTCGGCATCTTTCTGCGATTTACCCATCGCTACTGGTCCCATCAGGTATCGGATCACGGGCAGGTAAAGGAGCTCTACCGGATGGTCAGCGAACACTTGGGCACCGGGCGACTCTATGACGAACTCCGTTCAGAATTAGAAGATATGAGCCAATATCTCGACAGTGACGCACTCCGTCGCCAAGGAGAAACGATGGTTCGCCTGACGGTCGTGGCGACAGTCGGCTTGATCGGAGTCGCCACGACCGGCGTGTTGGGGATGAACCTCTTCGATTTGGGTGCGGAACCGTCCATCACGCGCATCGTGTATTTTCTCATTGTGCTGGTTCCAGTGATTATCGTCACACTGTATACGGTATTAAAATCCAGAAGGCTCTCAGATTTTTTGGAGACCTTAGCTGAGGAACATCGGTCGTCCAAAGACAAACTCGCTGCATTGCTGACGGTATGGCGGAGCAAACACGGACGGGATTCGTAGTCCGCCACGCGACCGCGGGTGTTTCAGTACAGAGCCATCCCGGTCATCTCCACTATCGTAGGAGCTGTCTCTGCAAAGGAAAGGCATCGTAGCCGTGGTTCCATCGAGATGGAGATGAAGGTTCTAAGGGGCTCCTCGAGACGAATCTTGACAGAGTATCAATGAGCCAGTAGGATAGCCCAGCCTTTAATGCTCATCCAGTGAGGTGAGCAAGGAGTCGAGTATGTGCAGCCTTCTGAATCATGTGAATGTCCGATTCGACCTTCTCACTGTTGTGGTGAGGAGGTTTTTTTATGTCTAAAAATAGAGGCCAAGCCATCAGCATTTAGCCGTCAGCTTTCAGTGTTTTTCCGAGCTGATGGCTGAGAGCCGATCGCTGACAGGTGGTTGTTGCTATGACAACTTCTACGGATAAGCCGGTCGAACGAAAAGACGAGAAGCTCATCATGGATGCCGGGGATATTGCCCGGGCCTTGACGCGCATTGCACACGAGATCCTGGAACGGAATAAGGGGGTGAAGGATCTCGCGCTGGTTGGGATTCGAACCGGCGGTGTCTATCTTGCGCATCGGCTGGCCAAACGGATTCATGGCATCGAAGGCGTTCAGGTTCCGATCGGGGAATTAGATATTACGTTGTATCGAGATGACTTGGCATTACGAAAAAATCAGCCGATTTTGCGAAAAACGTCGGTCCCGTTCGACATGGCGAACAAAGTCGTGGTCCTCGTCGATGATGTTCTGTTTACTGGAAGAACGATCCGGGCTGCGATGGATGGGCTCATGGATTTAGGACGTCCGGAGGAGATTCAGTTGGCGGTGTTGGTCGATCGCGGCCATCGGCAGTTACCGATCAAGGCTAATTACATCGGGAAGAATCTGCCGACCGCCCGAGAGGAGCAGATTCAGGTGCTGTTAGAAGAGGATGGAGAGAACGACCGGGTGGTCATCTTGAGGGCAGGATGACGATCATGGAATGGAGGGTTCCATGAGCTTGAAGCGCAAAGATCTGTTGAGTCTGGCCCCGCTCGCGGTCGATGAGATCACGCTTATTCTCGATACGGCAGATTCCTTTAAGGAAGTGACGGGACGCGAGATCAAGAAAGTGCCGGCACTGAGAGGGAAGACCGTCGTCAACCTGTTCTTTGAGCCAAGCACGAGAACGCGGACTTCCTTCGAGTTGGCGGCGAAGCGGCTCAGTGCCGACGTGATCAATTTTTCTCCGTCCTCCAGCAGTGTGGTGAAGGGAGAGACGCTGCTGGACACCGCACGTAATATTGAGGCGATGCAGGCGGATATCATCGTTCTGCGTCACTCTTCGGCAGGAGCTGCGGAAACGCTGGCGCGCGGCGTCAAATCGGCCGTGATCAATGCAGGCGATGGATGGCATGAGCATCCGACGCAAGCGTTGCTTGACCTCTATACGATTCGGCAACGAGGGATGAATTTTCGAGGATTGCGCGTGGCGATTGTCGGCGATGTGTCACATAGCCGTGTCGCTCGTTCGAACATCTACGCGCTGGTTAAACTTGGAGCCGAGGTCAGACTGGTGGGGCCGCCGACGATGATGCCTTGGGGGGTCGAAAAGTTAGGGGCGAAGGTGTACGCCAACATGGACGAAGGTTTACGCGACGTGAATGTTATCATGATGCTGCGGCTGCAATTGGAGCGGCAAGGGCGCGCACAGTTTCCTTCGATCCGAGAATACTCTCGACTCTACGGGCTTACCGCGGAGCGTGTGAGGCTGGCCGACTCCGATGCCATCGTCATGCATCCAGGTCCCATCAATCGAGGCGTGGAGATCGCTCCGGAGGTGGCCGATAGTTTGTCGTCGGTGATCTTGGACCAGGTGGCCAACGGTGTCGCAGTTAGAATGGGAATTCTCTACCTCGTGTCGGGAGCCAATTCGTGAACCTTGCTGAACTGTTGAAGTGAGACTTCACAGATCACCAGATCCGGAACAATCTTAGAGAGGGCGTATCGTGTCGATTTTGATTGCAGGCGGTCGAGTCGTCGATCCAGGTCGATTTGTCGGAACGGCCGATGTGCTCATTGAGGATGGGAAGATCACGGCCGTGGGCACTCAGTTGTCTGTTCCCGTCGGTAGTCGGACGATTCGAGCCGACGGCAAGCTCGTAATGCCGGGGTTCGTCGATTTGCATGTCCACTTTCGTGAGCCGGGTTTCGAATATAAGGAAACGATTCAGAGCGGCAGTGCAGCGGCGGTGGCGGGAGGATTTACGACGGTCTGCTGCATGCCGAATACGAATCCGGTCAACGATAATCAAGCGGTGACCGAGTTCATGTTGGAACGGGCACGGTTGGCAGGTATGGCTAATGTGTTACCGATCGGGGCTATTACCAAAGGGTCTGAAGGGAAAGAGCTATCGGAGATCGGGGATTTGCGGCGTTCCGGTTGTGTGGCGATCTCCGACGACGGAAAGCCCGTGATGAATAGTTTGGTGATGCGGCGTGCGATGGAGTATGCCTCGGCCTTTGATCTCACCGTCGTCGATCACTGTGAGGATATCCATCTCGCCGAGGGTGGTTGTATGAACGAGGGATTGATTTCAACCGAGCTTGGATTACCCGGTATACCTGCGGCAGCCGAAGACGTCATGGTGGCGCGTAACCTGTCGCTGTCCGAATTGACAGGGGCTCGGTTGCATCTTGCGCATATCAGCACGGCCGGGTCGGTACGGATGGTGCGAGAGGCAAAGGCTCGTGGGATCCTCGTGACGGCGGAAGCCTGTCCGCATCACTTCACGTTGACGGAAGAACTGGTGCGTGGCTACAACACGCATGCCAAAATGAACCCGCCCTTGCGGACGTGGACCGATGTCCAGGCCATCAGGGAGGGATTGCGTGACGGCACCATCGATGCGATCGCAACGGATCATGCGCCTCACGCGACTCAGGAAAAACAGCAGGACTTCACCGAGGCTCCGTTTGGAATTGTCGGACTGGAGACCGCACTCTCACTGACCTTGGGATTGGTGGAAGACGGGGTCCTTTCTCTTGAGCAGGCTGTTCAGAAGCTTACGGCTGCTCCGGCAGCCGCGTTTGGACTCAAGAAAGGGACGTTGGCGGTGGGGGCAGACGCCGATGTCGTCATCGTGGATCAGGATGAACCGTGGGTGGTCGATCCAGCGAGATTTCGATCCAAGAGCCGAAACACGCCGTTTGCCGGTTGGAAAGTAAAAGGGCGTGTGCAGACCACGATCGTGGGTGGCCGGGTGGTATTCGAAGCCAACCCTGCAGAGCAGTAGTGTCGTGCGATGGATGCCCCATTGGGGGATGGTCTGTTGTCTCACGCTCGAGTGGGTGGCTCTCGCGGTGTGGGTAGGGGGAATGATCGTGCTGAGCGGCGCGGTGATTCCGGCGGTATTCAATACATTCGGGGGGCAGGATTCCGGGGGGATGTTTCTAACACGTGCGTTTGAAGGCTACCATCGCTTCGTGGTCGGGGCCAGTGGCATTCTTGTTGTGGCATTGTTAGGCCGGTGGTTGAGCGGCAAGGCTCACGTGGCGGTTCGTAAGAGCGAGATCATCGTATTGGCGACGATGGTGGTCATCGCAGGGGTGATCGTGATGGTCTTGCATCCAGAGGCAGCGGCTCTACAGCTGCAGGCATTTTCGATGAAGGATGAAGGTGCCAAAAAAGCGGCGTTCGAGGCATTCTTTCGTGTGTTGTTGCCGATTCGATCGCTGTACATGATCAATCTGGTATTGGGCCTCTTGCTTATTGGGATGAAGGCGAAACGCATACTTGAGCACGACGGAAAACAATCGTGAAAAAAGCGATCTTAGCATTGACGGACGGGACAGTCTTCGAAGGCCGTGTTCTTGGCTATGAAGGTGAAACGGTCGGCGAAGTCGTGTTTAACACGGCCATGACCGGGTACCAGGAAATCCTCAGTGATCCCTCCTACAAGGGGCAGATCATCACGATGACCTGCCCACAAATTGGGAACTACGGCGTGACTCCTGAAGATGTGGAATCCCGTCGAGCCTGGGCGGAAGGATTCGTCGTACTTGAGGCGAGCCGATTGGTCAGTAACTGGCGAGGCAAACAGACTCTCCACGAGTCGTTGGTAGAGAGCAAGATTGTCGCCATTGAGGGGATCGATACGAGGGCGTTGACGAGGCATTTGCGTGAGCATGGGTCACAACAAGGCTGCATTACGCATCTTGATCTCGACCATGCAAGGGCAATTGGACGAGCGAGGCAAGCCCTCGGCATTGTCGGGCGAGATCTTGCGGCTGCCGTCACCTGTGCACAGCCCTATGACTGGACGACAGGGACCGGTGACTGGGCACCTTGGCCCAGCGGGCAAGAAGCTGGAAGGCGTGAGCGTTGGCGTGTGGTCGCCTATGATTTCGGGACCAAGTACAACATTCTGAGACGATTGGTCGATGTTGGGTGTGATGTGACCGTGGTTCCTGCCGCTACGCCGGTCGAAGCCGTTGAAGCCCTCAAGCCGCACGGAATTTTTCTTTCGAATGGTCCAGGAGATCCGGCGGGTGTTCCGTATGCGGCAAAGGCGGTGGAGCAACTGATCGGCCGCTATCCCATCTTCGGGATCTGCTTGGGGCATCAGATCTTGGGTCTCGCATTTGGACTCAAGACGTATAAACTGAAGTTCGGTCACCATGGAGCAAATCACCCCGTGATGGATCTTCGAACCAGAAAAGTGGAAATCACGTCGCAGAACCATAATTTCGCCGTACAGGCCCCGACGGCATTTGTTGATGTGCCGAAGATCTCGCCTGTGATTGATACGCGGCACGGACAACTTGCGTTGACCCATATCAGCTTGAACGATGGTTCGGTTGAAGGGATGGCCTCTCTTGAGTATCCGGTTTTCTCGGTCCAATACCATCCGGAGGCAGCCCCGGGACCGCACGATGCTGCCTATTTGTTCGGTGAGTTTGTGCGGCGTATGGAGAACCACTATGCGTAATGCTGTTGTGATGGGTGTGATTGGTCTGATGTTGTCCGGCTGTACCTTCAATTTCCCCCTGTTCCCTGGCCCTGGCCCATTACAGGAAACGCAGGTCGATGGGAGGGGAAAGGCGAAGGTGTTGTTGATCGAGATTTCCGGGATGATCAGCTCTCAGGAAAAAGATGGATTCCGGCCAACCTCCAGTATGCTTGCCAGCGTGAAGGAGCAATTGACCAGGGCCGCGAAAGATGACCAGATCAAAGCGGTTGTCTTGCGCATCAACACGCCTGGAGGAACGGTGACGGCGTCGGACATTATTTATCACGAGTTGAAGACGTTCAAAGCCAATAGAAAAATTCCCATTGTCGCCTCCATCATGGATCTTGGAACTTCGGGAGGCTACTACATTGCAGCGGCAGCCGACAGGGTTTTGGCACATCCGTCGTCCGTCACGGGAAGTATCGGCGTCATCATGCTCACGGTCAATGCCAAAGGGTTGCTTGAGAAAGTTGGCGTCGAGGCGACGGCCGTGACGTCCGGGCCTCGCAAGGATATGGGGTCGCCTTTTCGAACGATGACGGTGGAAGAACGAGCGATTTTCCAAGGGCTGATCGATTCATTTTATCAGCGATTCTTGAGTATCGTGCAGGAAGGCCGTGCCAATTTGCAGATGGAGCAGATCAAGCGGCTGGCTGATGGTCGCATCTATACCGGGGAGCAAGCAAAGGAGGCCGGGCTGGTCGATGAGATCGGCTACCTCGAAGACGCCGTCGAGGTCGCGAAGAAACAGGCCGGTTTGACGGAAGCCCGCGTCGTCACGTACCAACGTCCGGGTGAGTATTCGAACAATGTCTATTCTAAACTGATGGCGCCAAGCGGACTTGCCAGTCTTGCGGAGTTCGACCTTGCCACATTGGTGCGTGGGGGAACTCCTCAATTTATGTACCTGTGGATGCCGTAGCAAAAAGAAGAATGCCGATCGTGTGGCTGGTGTTAGAATGAAATTGGAGGGTGCGTATAGGAACCAAGATGGCGCAACCGTCGGACCACGAGATCAACCGATTGTTCTCTGTGCCCATGGATCGGCGAACATTGCTGCGTGGGGTTGTTCGCCGAGCGGCGGAGCTCTCGTGTCTTTTGACTATAGGGTCCATGGGAGCCGTCGCTTCGGCAGTGAGCGGATGTGTCAGAGCTCCAGGAACGGCACGCGATCAGTTTATTTATATTTCCGAAGAAAAAGAAATGGCAATGGGGGTCGGTGCCTATCGGGAATTACTTCGAAAAGCCCCGGTGAGCGACGATCCTGAGTTGAATGAGCTCGTCAATAGGGTGGGGAATCGAATTGCTGCCGTTGCCAACAAACCAGAATATCAATGGGAGTTTGCAATCATTCGAGATGATCGCACGATTAATGCGTTCGCCCTTCCGGGCGGGAAGGTGGCAGTCTTTACGGGAATTTTGAAGATTACGAAAAACGAAAATGGCTTGGCGACCGTGATCGGTCACGAAGTCGCGCATGCCCTCCAGCGACATGGAGCAGAACGGTATAGTCGGAGTATTTTGGAAACGATCGGTCAGGTCGGAGCATTGGCGGCCGGAGCCGCAGTCGGCCGACCGGATGCGGCAATCGCGGCGATGAGTGCCTATGGCGTCGGGGTGTCGTTACCGTTTGGGCGAAAACAGGAATCAGAGGCCGACTACATTGGGCTCAAACTGATGGCGCAGGCTGGGTATGATCCCCGGGAGGCGGTTCCGTTTTGGGAGCGGATGAGTGGATGTCCTCGGCAGATGATTGATAAAGTCTGTTTCCGATCCCAACATACGATTCCCGAGTTTTTGTCCACGCATCCGTCTGATATTGCGCGTATCAATCAGATCGAAGCCTGGCTTCCCGAAGCCTTGAAGTATTACCATGCCACGCAGGAGAATCAGGGGCCAGCGCCGGCGCCTTATCACCCTTTAATTGGCCCAGAACTTCCATCCAGTTAACCACTATCAGCGGACCATCATGCCAAAACGGACGGATATCCAATCAATTCTGATGATCGGATCAGGCCCGATTGTGATCGGGCAGGCCTGTGAATTCGATTACTCCGGTACACAAGCTTGTAAAGCCCTCAAAGCCGAGGGCTATAAGGTCATCCTCATCAATAGTAATCCGGCCACGATCATGACGGATCCGGAGATGGCCGATCGGACCTATGTGGAGCCGATTACGTTGGACGTGGTCGAAAAAGTCATTGACCGAGAACGTCCGGATGCCCTGCTTCCGACCATGGGAGGGCAAACGGCTTTAAACACCACGATGGGCTTGGTCAAGCGAGGCGTGCTCGAGAAATACGGAGTCACCCTCGTGGGCGCGTCGGCGGAGGCGATTCACAAAGCCGAGGATCGGGAAGCCTTTAAGCAGGCCATGCAGCGAATTGGGCTCCGTGTGCCCAAGAGTGGGACGGCGCACAGTCGGCAGGAGGCCGTCGCGATTGTGGAGACCGTCGGGTTTCCCGCCATCATCCGACCTTCGTTCACGATGGGGGGAACAGGGGGAAATATTGCCTATAATCGTGAAGAATTTGAGCGGCTGATTGAGTGGGCATTGGCCATGAGTCCGGTGAGTCAGGTGCTGATCGAGGAGTCGGTGATCGGTTGGAAAGAGTATGAGTTAGAGGTCATGCGTGACCTGAAAGACAATGTCGTCATCGTGTGTCCCATCGAAAACTTCGATCCGATGGGGGTCCATACTGGGGACAGCATCACCGTGGCGCCGGCCATGACCTTGACCGATAAAGAATATCAACGTATGCGGGATGCGGCTCTGCGTATTATTCGAGAGATTGGAGTCGACACGGGTGGGTCGAATATCCAGTTTGGGATCAACCCGGCTAATGGAGAGATGGTCGTCATTGAAATGAATCCTCGGGTGTCCAGAAGTTCGGCGTTGGCCTCGAAGGCGACCGGGTTTCCCATCGCAAAGATCGCCGCCAAGCTCGCAGTCGGATACACTCTGGATGAGATCACCAACGATATCACCGGGGTCACCAAGGCATCGTTCGAGCCGGTCATCGATTACGTTGTCGTGAAGATTCCTCGATTCGCCTTTCAAAAGTTCAAGGGCGCTGATCCGACCTTGACGACTCAAATGAAGTCGGTTGGTGAGGTGATGGCGATTGGACGAACGTTTAAAGAGTCCCTCCAGAAGGCGATTCGTTCGTTGGAATTGGATCTGAATGGCTTGGTTTCGCGGTTTGGTCTGGATCGCGGTGTGCCGACTGGCTTTAATCGTCCGGAGGCCATTGAGAAGCTTGAGAGCGTGTTGCGCACACCGTTACCCGAGCGATTGTGGTATCTGGCTGATGCGATGCGCCTCGGATTGGGCGATGAGGAGCTGGCTGCAATCACAAAAGTCGATCCCTGGTTCTTGGATCAGGTGAGGCAGTTGGTGGATTTTGAGCGATCCCTGGTCGGGCAGGCTTCCAACTCGGCTGGGTGCTTGAGCGGAGGATTGCTCTGGGAAGCCAAAGAGCTCGGGTTTTCAGATGATCGGATCGCCCTCTTATTAGGCTGTGAAGCTGGGGCGGTCGCGAAGGCACGGATGGAACATCGGGACCGGCGTGTGACCTATAAACGAGTCGATACCTGCGCCGCGGAGTTTGAGGCACAGACCCCGTATCTCTATTCCACCTATGGCCACGAGTGCGAGGCGCGACCAGCAGACCGAAAGAAGGTCGTGATTCTCGGCGGCGGTCCCAATCGTATCGGGCAGGGGATTGAGTTCGACTACTGTTGTGTCCACGCGGCGATGGCGCTGCGCGAAGAGGCAATCGACACCATCATGGTGAACTGCAATCCGGAAACCGTGAGTACGGATTACGATACCTCTGATCGTTTGTACTTTGAACCACTCACCCATGAAGATGTGCTGAATATCGTCCATCGGGAACAACCGCTTGGCGTGGTGTTGCAATTCGGGGGACAGACGCCCTTGAAGCTTGCGCTTCCGCTCTCAAAGGCCGGTGTCAAGATTCTCGGTACCAGCCCTGATGCGATTGATCTGGCGGAGGATCGCGAACGGTTTCGTGAACTGTTGAATAGGCTTGGTCTGCGTCAGGCAGAGAGCGGGACTGCTCGGTCTGTTGAGGAAGCGGTGCAGATTGCCGGGCAGATCAGCTACCCGGTCATGGTCCGTCCGTCGTATGTCTTGGGTGGACGGTCCATGCAGATCGTCTATGACGAAGCCGGTTTGTTGGAATACATGCGGTCGGCGGTCAAGGCATCGCCCAATCATCCCGTGTTGATCGACAAGTACCTCGCCGATGCGATCGAAGTCGATGCCGATGCGATTTCCGATGGGGAAACCGTAGTGGTCGCAGGCATTATGGAGCATATCGAAGAGGCTGGGGTCCATTCGGGAGATTCAGCTTGCTCGCTCCCTCCCTATACGCTTGAGAAGTCTCTTGTCGCCGAGATTGAGCGGCAGATGCGAATGTTAGCCAAGGAGCTGGGAGTGGTCGGGCTGATGAACGCCCAGTTTGCCGTCAAGGGGGAGACGATTTATGTATTGGAAGTCAATCCACGCGGATCCCGGACCGTTCCGTTCGTCAGCAAAGCGATCGGTGTACCGCTTGCAAAGTTAGCGATGAAGGTGATGATGGGGCGAACGCTTAAGGAGCTTGGATTTACGCAGGCTCCGGTCCCTGAGCATTTCTCGGTCAAAGAGGCGGTGTTCCCCTTCAATAAATTTCCTGGAGTCGACGTGCTCCTCGGGCCGGAGATGAAATCAACCGGGGAAGTGATGGGACTCGATGAGGATTTTGGTTGGGCCTTTGCCAAGTCCCAAGCCGGGGCCGGGGCCGTGTTGCCGACGTCAGGAACGGCGTTCATTAGTGTGAAGGCATCGGACCGTCCTGCCGCGCTCGAAGTCGGGAGGGTATTGAGTCAACTGGGGATGCGAATTCAAGGGACAAGCGGGACGGCAGGCTATCTACGAGAGCATGGTCTTCCCGTGGAGGTCGTGAACAAAGTGGCCGAAGGTAGACCGCATATCGTTGACCATATCAAGAACGGATCGGTAGCCATTGTCGTCAATACGGTACGTACGGCCTCGGCACATGTCGATTCGCTCGCAATCAGACGAGAAGCGTTGCATCGAGGAATTCCTTATTTTACGACCATGCGAGGGGCACACGCTGCGACGATGGCGATCGAAGCCATCCTGAAAAAAGATCTATCGATCCGGACCTTGCAGGAGTATCATCGGACCTGACAGGCTGCGGTACAACTTGGTTCATACCCATCAGTGAGCTGATGAAGTGTTCCGTGCGGTGCGTATGCCACAATCCTGTGAAGATGCTCAACAAGGCTGCCCGGCAAGGCTGCAGCGAGCGAAGGGGGACTCTCCTAATACAGTGAGGCCCTGAGCGATGTGGTCATGCTGCTGGCGGCATGTTGCAGCATTCTGCTAACCAGTTGAGGAGCGACCGGAGTATGCCGACCCCAATCACGAAGAAAGGTTATGAAGCACTCAAGGCTGAATTGGATCGTTTGCGCAAGATCGAACGTCCCAAGGTGATTGAAGCCATTGCCGAGGCTCGAGCACATGGCGATCTTAGTGAGAATGCCGAGTACGATGCCGCGAAAGAGCGGCAGGGGTTCATTGAATCCCGGCTCTCCGAACTCGAGGGGAAGATCGCTGATGCGCGCATTGTCGAAATCACCGGGCGTACCACCGAAACGGTTGTCTTTGGCGCGACCGTGTTGGTCATTGAGCAGGAATCACAATCGAAGAAACAGTATACCTTGGTCGGGCAAGACGAAGCCGACATGAAGTTCAACAAGATTTCGGTGCAGTCTCCCGTCGGTCGTGCCTTGATCGGAAAACGTGTCGGCGATTTTGTCGAGGTGACGACTCCGGTCAAGATGGTCGAATACGAAGTCGTGGAGATCAAATTCGAGGAATGTTGACGTGCCGGAGGCACGACCCCTTATCGCCTTGCTGACCGATTTTGGCGAACGTGACAGTTTTGTCGCCAGCATGAAGGGCGTGATTCTCTCGATTAATGCCGCTGTGCGACTGGTTGATCTCTCCCATCAAATCACGTCCCATCAGATTCAGGAAGCCGGGTATTTCCTGAAGTCCTGTTATCGCTATTTTCCTGCCGGAACGATTTATGTGGCGGTCGTTGATCCAGGAGTCGGGACCGAGCGTCGGGCGCTGCTCTTGGCTGCCGCCGGGTCGTTCTTCGTCGGTCCGGATAACGGGTTATTCACGGAGATCTTGGAGCAGGAGCTTGGAGCCAAGGTCTGGCAGATCAGCAATCCACAGTATCGTTTGGAAACGGCCGGATCGACCTTTGACGGTCGAGATGTCTTTGCACCGGCAGCGGCTTGGCTGAGCAAAGGAGTCCCACCGTCCTTTTTCGGGCCCGCTGTCCATGATCCCATTCGACGTTCTGTTGCGATACCGGTCTGGCATGAGGATGTGCTGATCGGAAAGATCGTGTCGGTCGACCGTTTTGGAAATCTTATTTCCAACATCACGGCGAGACAAATCCGTGAATTTCGAGGGGCAATGGGACAATCCGTGGAGATTCACATCGGAGCCTCCATCATCGGCGATGTGGTCGGAAGTTACAGCCTGGGGCATCGTGAGAGTCCGTCTGCGCTGATCAATAGCGATGGAAACTTGGAGATTTTCGTACAGGAAGATAGTGCAGCCCGCTGTCTTCAGGTCGGCGTGGGTGAAGAAGTCCGTCTGTGTTGACACCTGTCAGCGGATCGCCTTATCGATGTGGTCGCAGACGTAATCGGCAAAGGGGAGTGAACAGGTAAAGGCCGGTGAGACCGCATTCAATACGTGCATGGAACGATGGTCGCCTTCGAGCACAAAATCCATTTCAAGTTTCTTTTTGGTGATGTCGAGGAGCTGCGCGCGGATGCCGGGGCGTCCCCATTTCTGATAATTGCGTTCGTCGACGCCTTCGGCGAGGACCGACGCCAGCGACACCATCTTACTTCGTGAGTATTTCGTAATTTCCTCCATCGCCAATCGTCGAAAATCGAATCCCGCCCCGGTCAAGAGGCCGAGTCCTCGGCTCGCGACTTCAGCCAGCTCGCCGAAGTTGAAGTTGCTGAGCCCTTCATAGTTTTCTCGCCACAATGCCGGAATGGCGGTCGGACCGATTTTCGCTTTCCCATCCGCCGTGATCGTGAAATGCACACCAAGGAACGGATTTCTCAGATCAGGAACAGGATAGATATTGGTTCGAATCGATCCGGGGGGCTCATCGGAGTAGAGATAGAGTCCCTTAAACGGGAGGATTCGATACTTTTCTGAAAAGCCATAGTTCAGAGCAATTTTATCGGCATAGAGGCCTGCGGCATTGACGACATATCCGGCGGCAATGCGGCCCTGATTTGTCAGGATAGTCTCGTCGTCCAGGCCTTGGTAGGCCGTACTGCACTGAATGTGAATCCCCTCACGAACCGCATCTTGCTGCATCGCATTGACGACATGGAGCGGGTTGACGGTCGATGTACGGGGGGAGAACAGCGCCCGTTGATAGGTTTTGACCCGAGGTTCGATCGACTTGGCTTCTGCATCTGTGAGGGGCTGGAGCTCGATGCCGTTGATCTGGCCTCGTCGGAATAACTCGTCAAGCGACGGCAAGTCCGCGGCATCCTTGGCGACGACCAGTTTCCCACATCTATTGATGGAGATCCGCTTCTCCTCACAGTAGGCGGTGAGTCGTTCATTTCCAAGGCGTGTGAATTTGGCTTTCAGACTGTCCGGCGAGTAGTAGAAGCCGGCGTGGAGTACCCCGCTGTTGCGTCCGCTGGCATGGGCTCCACACGACGGTTCCTTTTCAATCAAAAGAATGTTGGCATCTCCGCGTCGTCTTCGCAGCTCACGCGCGATGCTGAGGCCGATCACTCCGCCGCCGATGATAAGAAAATCGCAGGTCTTCATAGTGAGCCTACCATGCTACCGATTGTTGTGCGTACCGTGGATGGACTCTGAATCGATTTGCAGAGTCTCTATAGATTCTTTCAGGATGTCCACCAGTTTGTTTAATTCCTGGTTGGAGATCGAGAGCGGCGGGATGAGCACGAGGACATTCCCGATCGGTCTCAAGATCAATCCCTTTGATCGGGCGATGGCTGCCACGCGGTGGCCGGCCTTGGCGCTGAGTGGGTAGGGGGTTTTGGTCGTTTTCTCCTTGACCAATTCAACTCCTACCATAAATCCTCGTTGACGAATGTCGCCGACTTGAGGGAGCGCCTCGAGCCGAGCCAGCAATCTGCTGAAGAGCTTGATTTTGGAAAGGAGTCGAGCCAGCGTCTTCTCCTGGCGAAACACATGAAGGTTTGCGAGCGCCACGGAACAGCCCAGCGGGTTGCCGGTAAAACTGTGGCCATGGAAGAATGTTTTGAACTCGTCATAGTCGCCGAGAAAACCGCGATAGATCTCATCCGTTGTCAAGGTTGCCGCCAAGGGCATGTACCCCCCGGTGAGTCCTTTACTGAGTGCCATCAGATCCGGTGTGACGCCTTCGTGCTCGCAGGCGAACATCTTGCCGGTGCGTCCAAATCCCGTCGCCACTTCGTCGGTGATCAAGAGGAGGTTGAATTGTGTGCAGAGCGTACGGATTCGTTTCAAATAGCCGGGCGGCTGAGGAATCATGCCGGCGGCGGCTTGCATGAGCGGTTCGATGATCACCCCGGCCAACTCTCGGTGACGGCTCTTGACGATCTCTTCAATCGGCTCCATGCAGGCGATGTTGCAAGAGGGATAACTGAGTTGAAGTGGACAGCGGTAGCAGTGGGGCGGATCGGCTTCCACCGTCGGGAAGAGGAGCGGTTTAAATCGAGCATGGAACAGTTCGATGTTGCCGACGCTTACGGCTCCAATCGTATCACCGTGGTAAGCGAGTTTGAGATGGAGGAATGTGTTCTTTGAGCCGGCTTCGGGACGGCGCTGTTGCCAGTATTGGACGGCCATCTTCAGGGCAATCTCCACCGCGGTTGACCCGTTGTCCGAATAGAAAACGCGGGTGAGCCCCCTGGGAGCGATGCGGATCAGCTCCCGGGCGAGTTCAATGGCCGGTGGGTTCGAGAGTCCAAGAAACGTCGAGTGGGCGATCTTGTCGAGCTGCTTCTTGATGGCGCGATCGAGGGTCGGATGGCGATGGCCATGGACATTGACCCAAATTGATGAGGTGCCATCGAGATATTTCTTTCCCTCCGTATCGATCAGGTACGAGCCTTTCCCACGCTCGATGATGAGTGGCTCCTCCTGCTCCCACTCCTGCATTTGGGTAAACGGATGCCAGAGATAGCGACGATCCCAATCTCTGAGCTGCTGAGTGGAAGGTCGTCGAGTCATGATGATATGGACGTCATTCGTCGATCTTGTGATGCGAAATCGTTGGTCGGTGATTGACTGGACGAAAGCCGATCAACGAGGAAAGGGCCTCGGGGCGGCGTGTGATTATAAGTGGAGGTGATTGCTTTGACAACCCAGGAGGCAGTTACTATAATGAACCGATTTTTCACCAATGAGTTAGGATTTGCAAAGTCTTATACGCAACTTTTCCATAATCGCTCATATCGATCACGGCAAATCAACCCTCGCTGACCGGCTCCTTGAAGCTACTGGCGCAGTTACTGCCCGAGAGGCCAAAGATCAGATCCTCGACGCCATGGACCTTGAACGGGAACGTGGCATTACGATCAAGGCCCACGCAGTAGCCATCCGGTACAAGGCTCGCGACGGAAAAACCTACGGGTTGCATTTGATCGATACGCCCGGGCATGTTGACTTTACCTATGAGGTCTCGCGGAGTCTGGCCGCCTGCGAGGGGGCACTCTTGCTGGTCGACGCGACACAAGGCGTGCAAGCCCAGACGATTGCCAATGTGAACTTGGCGATGGCGAACAACCTAACCATTATTCCGGTGATCAATAAGATCGACCTGGCGAGCGCAGATGTCGATGGAACGAAGCAGTCGATCTCGGAGGTGTTGCAGCTTGAAGCAGACGACGCCTTACCGATCAGTGCCAAAGAAGGCAAGGGCGTGCCGGAAGTCTTGGAGGCGATCATTGCGCGGGTTCCACCTCCATCCGGAGATCCCCGAGCTCCTCTCAAGGCGCTGATTTTTGATTCCTGGTTCGACAACTATCAGGGCGTGATCGTCCTGACACGTGTGGTTGATGGCTCCATACGGCCTGGCATGAAAATCAAAGTCATGTCGAACGATCGCACGTTTGAAGTCATGGAAGTCGGCCATTTTGCTCCGAAGCGTACCAAAAAGACCGAATTACTGACCGGCGAGGTGGGCTATCTCTGTGCCAATATGCGTGAAGTGGCGGACGTCAAAATCGGTGACACGTTGACTGATGCCATGACGCCTACCCTCGAGCCGTTTCCAGGGTATAAAGAGGTCAAGCCGTTGGTGTTCTGCGGGCTCTATCCCACCGATACGGCTCGGTATGAAGATTTGCGGGATGCGCTGGTCAAGCTCCGGTTGAACGATTCCTCCTTCGCCTACGAACCAGAAACGTCCTTGGCCTTGGGGTTTGGATTTCGCTGCGGGTTTCTTGGCCTGCTGCATATGGAGATCATTCAGGAACGACTAGAGCGTGAGTATAATTTGACGCTCCTCACCACGGCCCCCACCGTCGTGTATCGGGTGATGACGACCAAAGGTGAGGTGTTGGAAGTCATGAATCCCTCACAGCTCCCTGCGCCCAGCAGTATTGAGTCATTCGAAGAGCCGTTTATTCTCGCATCGGTCATCACCCCCGAACGGTATATGGGCGCCATTCTTCAGCTCTGTCAAGAGCGGCGCGGGATTCAGCGCAGTCTGCAATTTCTCGACCCCACGCGCGTGATGATCAGTTACGAACTGCCGCTCAACGAGGTCATTCTCGATTTTTACGATAAACTCAAGTCGCGCACGCAGGGCTATGCGTCGCTGGACTACGAGCTGATCGGCTATCGGGAATCTGATCTCGTCAAAATCGACATTTTGCTGAACGGTGAAACGGTCGATGCCTTGTCCTTCATCACGCATAAAGATCGTTCAGTGCAGCGCGGACGTCAGCTTGCGGAGAAAATGAAGGAATTGATTCCCCGGCAGATGTATGAGATTGCCATTCAGGCGGCCATCGGAAGCAAGATCATCGCCCGCGAGACGATCGGGGCCATGAAGAAGAATGTCCTTGCGAAATGTTATGGTGGTGATATCACGCGGAAGCGGAAATTACTCGAGAAGCAGAAGGAAGGAAAGAAGCGCATGAAAGCGGTCGGCAGTGTCGAAGTTCCACAGGAAGCCTTCCTGGCGATTCTCAAGGTCGGAGAAGAATGAGCCCCGATTCGAATCAACGCAATACGGACAAGTTGTCCGGTGGGTCACGGTCCGGTGAACCGGCCTCGCTGGGCAGTACCAAGCTCGCCGACAACGCCGACCAGACTGGGCGGAAGTCGCTCGTTCGAGAGTATGCCGAAGCGATCATCGTCGCCATGTTGTTGGCCTTCGCCATTCGGGTGTTCGTCGTGCAGGCCTTCAAGATTCCGTCCGGATCCATGATTCCGACCCTGCTGATCGGAGATCATATTTTGGTCAGCAAGTTGTCCTATGGCCTGCAGTGGCCGACGGACTGCAAATTGCAATGGAGTTTTCCACCGGTTAATTGTTATACGTCTTCCACCGTCGTCACGTTCGGCAAACCGCAACGTGGTGATATCATCGTCTTTCGGTTTCCCGAGGATGAAGAGAAGGATTTTATCAAGCGCATTGTGGGCTTGCCAGGAGACACGGTTCACCTACGGAACAAAGTAGTCCTGGTGAACGGTCAGCCGCTTGATGACAAAACCTTTACCCAACGCATTGATCCCGGCATCATCGATGGGACGGTCAACCCTCGCGATAATTTTGGCCCAGTGACGGTCCCCGAAGGGTCCTATTTTGTCATGGGCGATAATCGTGACCAGAGCCTGGATAGTCGGTTCTGGGGGTACGTCCGCGAGGAGAAAATCCGCGGCAAAGCGTTCCGTATCTATTGGTCCTGGAATGGACAGGGAAATTGGACGGAGTGGGTACGGTGGGAACGATTCGCCAAAGCCATTCAGTGAAAAAACGAGGCGGTGTCATTATCCCCAAGCAGGAGTCTCAGGGGAAGAGTGATTCGCCTTCATCCACAGTCCTCCGCCAGTATCTGCACCGATTTCCACAGGCCTCCGTCCTCGTCGTCGGTGACTTGATCCTTGATCAGTATGTGATGGGGCGGGTGAGCCGGATCTCTCCTGAAGCGCCAGTTCCAGTCGTGCATGTTGAATCGGAGTCGATCCGATTGGGTGGGGCGGCCAATGTTTACAGCAATATTATGGCGCTTGGAGGGAGAGCATATCTCTGTGGGGTGATCGGAGCGGATGAGAGCGGGAAGCGGTTGCTCAAAGAACTCGGGAATACCAGGGCGAGCCTTGGCGGTGTCGTCACTGATCGTGGGAGACCGACGACCAGAAAGAGTCGGGTCATCGCCCACAACCAGCAGATTGTTCGGTATGACATCGAAGGGCGAAGCGAATTGCGGGCACCGCTTCGACGGAAGATCGTCCGGTATGTTGAGTCAAAACTTCGGGAGCTTTCCTGTATTGTGGTATCGGACTATGCCAAGGGAGTCGTGTCGTCGACCTTGATGGCCGAGATCACTCGTCTGGCGGCGTTGCGCAGAGTTCCGGTCATTGTCGATCCCAAAGTGGAACACTTTAATTTTTATAAAGGGGTCACGGTCATCACGCCGAACCATCTTGAGGCGACCCAAGCGTCGGGCATGCACGGAGATGACAATCAAACGATCAACGAAGCCGGGGCCATGATCCGTCAACGACTGGGGTGTCAGTCCGTTCTGATTACGCGTGGTGAGAAGGGGATGAGCCTCTACCAAGGGGATGGTCGGTCATGGCATCTTCCGACCAAGGCGCGGCAAGTCTACGACGTCACAGGTGCGGGAGATACGGTCATTGGGACGCTGGCGCTGGCCCTTGCAGCCGGGGCCGACATCAAGACCGGGGCGATGATGGCCAACTATGCGGCTGGGATCGTGGTCGGAATGGTGGGGACTGCGACCGTGTCGCCGGCTCAGTTGTCCGAGGCGTTTGGCGATGACTAATACATCGAAAACGGTCACGGTCGTGATTCCAGCCCGATACGGTTCATCCCGGTTTCCGGGGAAGCCGCTGGTCGAGCTGAACGGCAAGCCGATGATTCAGCATGTCTACGAGCAGGCGGCGGCCTGCCGTGCCGTGTCGGATGTTCTGGTCGCAACCGATGATGAACGGATCAAGCGGGCGGTCGAGCGGTTTGGAGGACGTGTCCTCATGGTGACCGGCAATTATCGGACGGGAACCGACCGTGTGGCTGCCGTGGCGCGGATGTTTGCGGGGGATTATTTTGTGGACTTGCAAGGGGATGAGATTCCCTTGACGCCGGAACTGCTGAATGATCTCGTTGAGCCGTTTTTGGAAAGTGGCGTGGGGATGGGAACGCTCAAGCGAGTGATCGATTCGACGGAGGATCTCCTCAATCCTGCCGTGGTGAAGGTGGTGACGAATGCGAAAGGAGATGCGCTCTATTTTTCACGAGCCCCAATCCCGTTCGTCCGCGACGATCCTCAGCAGCAAGCGGTCGGAGGACTCCACTATATCCATCTCGGGCTATACATCTATTCGAAGGACACGTTACTTCGGTTGGCTTCCTTGCCGACCAGCCGCATCGAGGACGCTGAAAAACTCGAACAGCTTCGTGCGCTCGATCATGGCATGCGCATCCGCGTGTGGGAAACGAAGCATGCCTCCCTGAGGGTGGATCGTCCGGAGGACGTCCCGGACGTGGCGGAACGGCTTCAGCAGTATGAGTCGGTCAGGCGTGAGCTGAAAAGCAGCGGAGTGTTTTTTAAAACATGAGGTGTACGGCTGGGATGGGGCGGCCTGATGTCCAGGAGAGAGGAGAGCCATGAATAAATTTATTTTTGTGACCGGCGGAGTGGTCTCATCGCTTGGGAAAGGACTGGCATCGGCCTCCATTGGAAACCTCCTCGAAAGCCGTGGGCTGAAGATCACGTTTCTCAAGCTGGATCCCTACATCAATGTCGATCCCGGGACGATGAATCCCTACCAGCATGGTGAAGTGTTTGTCACGGACGATGGCGCCGAAACCGATCTCGATCTCGGACACTATGAGCGATTCACCTCGCTCTCGTTGACGAAGGAAAGTAATTACACGACGGGTCGGATTTATCATTCGGTCATCACCAAGGAGCGACGGGGGGATTATCTTGGCGGGACGGTACAGGTGGTGCCGCATGTGACGGATGAGATCAAGCAGGCGATCATGCGCATTTCCAAGGGAGTGGATGTCGCCATCATTGAAATCGGCGGGACGGTCGGAGACATTGAGAGTCTCCCGTTTCTCGAAGCTATTCGACAAATGCCGTACGACGTCGGGCGCGATAATGTATTGTATGTGCACTTGACCTTGGTGCCTTACATCGGCACGGCCGGTGAATTGAAGACCAAGCCGACACAACATTCGGTCAACAAGCTTCGGGAAATCGGTATCCAGCCCAATATTCTCTTATGCCGAACCGACCGGTATATTCCCCCGGAGCTCAAGGGCAAGATCGCGATGTTTTGCAATGTGGATAGGGACGCCGTGATCACGGCCAAAGACGTCGAGACGATCTACGAAGTGCCGATCGTCTTCCGAAAAGAAGGGTTGGACGAATTGATCGTCCGTCAGCTGCATCTCGAGACTGGCCAGCCGAATCTTCGCGAGTGGGACGCGATGGTGCAGAAAATCAAACGGCCCAAGCATGAAATCTCCGTCGCGCTGGTCGGAAAGTATGTGGGCCTGAAGGAGTGTTACAAGAGCTTGGGCGAAGCGCTGGTTCACGGCGGAATCGACCATGAAACGAAGGTCAATATCAACTGGATCGAGTCCGAAGATATCGAGCGGCAAGGGACGGAACGGATTCTCCGTGAGGCGGATGGGATCTTGATTCCCGGTGGATTTGGAACAAGAGGGATCGAGGGGAAAGTCACCACGATCAGATACGCACGGGAACGTCAAGTGCCGTTTCTGGGCCTCTGTTTGGGAATGCAATGTGCCGCGATTGAATTTGCGCGCAATGTGGCCGGACTGTCGGGGGCCAACAGCGCGGAGTTTGATGAGCAGTCGCCCCATCCGGTGATTCACCTCATGCCGGATCAGCAGGGCGTTAGCGACAAAGGCGGAACGATGCGGCTCGGATCCTATCTCTGTAAGTTAGGAGAAGGAACGTTGGCCCAGAAGATGTACGGCGTGAACGAGATTCGCGAACGCCATCGTCATCGCTATGAGTTCAACAATGCCTATCGCGAGCGATTGGCTGCCAAGGGACTGGTCTTAAGCGGTCTCTCGCCGGATGGACGGCTGGTTGAGATTCTCGAACTGAAGGATCATCCCTGGTTCTTGGGAACTCAGTTTCATCCGGAGTATAGTTCCAGACCGCATCGTCCACATCCATTATTCAGCGGGTTTGTGGGAGCGGCGCTGCGCAAAAAACTAGGACACTGAGCGAGATGCTGAAACCGATTTCCAACTGTGTTCTCGGCGCATCAAAATCCTCAACGTACCCAGGAAGGTACGCCTCCGGTTTTGATGCACCTGCGGCCTTGTTGGAAAACCGGTTTGAGCATCTCGCCTAATGCAAGTCTGAAATTTATGGCACATCTTGTCGATATCGGTTCTTTTAAGGTCGGTCAGGGGCAGCGGCCGTTTCTGATTGCGGGGCCGTGTGTGATCGAGAATGAGCAACTCGTTATAGATACGGCCGGGCGAGTTGCCGAGATGACGAAGGCCTTGGGAATCCCTTACGTCTTCAAATCCTCATTCGATAAGGCGAATCGAACGTCCATCCATTCATTCCGAGGTCCCGGCTTGGAGCAAGGGTTGGCGGTGTTGAAGCAAGTGAGGGAGAAACTGGGACTGCCCGTGTTGACCGACGTGCATACAGAAGAGCAGGCAACGGAAGCCGGAAAGGTCGTGGATGTCCTGCAGATCCCGGCGTTTCTCTGCCGGCAGACGGATCTACTGATTGCGGCGGCCAAGACGGGAAAGGTCGTCAACGTCAAGAAAGGCCAATTTCTCTCGCCGACCGAAATGGGAAATGCCGTCAAGAAAATCGAAGAGTGTGGGAGCCAGAGGATCGTGCTGACTGAGCGTGGATCGTCATTCGGCTACAATAATCTCGTTGTCGATATGCGGTCCTTCCCTATCATGAGGAAGTTCGGGTATCCTGTCGTTTTCGATGCGACTCACAGCGTGCAATTGCCGGGTGGGGGTGGGACGAAGTCCAGCGGTCAGCGGGAATTTGTGGAACCGTTGGCGTGTGCCGCAGCCGGGGCGGGGGTCGACGGATTCTTCATGGAAGTCCACCCGAATCCTGATGAAGCGCTGTCTGATGGACCCAATATGATACCGCTGCATCAGTTGAAGGCCTTGTTGGAACGGGTGGTGCGGATCTGGGATGCCGTGCAACCTACAAGCTGAATGATTGTGCAGAGTAGAGAGCAATGAGAATGGGTACGAGACGGGGTGCTGCCGTACTATGATGGGAAAGCCGGCTGGTCGCGAATCAAAATTCGCCAAACTGGAAGAAAGTCTTTCCGAAGGGCGACGTGTGCTCGAGATCGAGGCGCGAGCGGTTGAGGCGTTGATCAATCGGCTTGATGAACGATTCGTCAAGGCAGTGGATGTGCTCGTGCGATGTAAGGGGAAAGTCGTGGTCTCAGGGATGGGCAAGTCGGGGTTGATCGGGCAAAAAATCGCCGCGACCTTGGCGAGTACGGGAACCTCTTCGTTCTTTTTGCATCCGGCTGAGGGGGTCCATGGGGATCTCGGCATGTTGGCTCGTCGGGATGTGTTGGTTGCGATCTCCAATAGTGGGGAAACTCAAGAATTGTTGCAGTTGCTGCCGTTCGTGAAGCGCCTGGGAATTCCAGTTATCTCCATGACGGGGCGGATGAGCTCGACCCTGTCGAAGAACTCTGATGTCGCGCTGGATGTGTCGGTCCAGGAGGAGGCCTGTCCAATGGGGTTGGCTCCGACTGCGAGCACGACGGCGACACTGGCGTTAGGTGATGCCCTGGCAGTGGCGTTGCTGCAGAAACGAGAATTCAAGGCGGAAGACTTTGCACGGTTCCATCCAGGGGGCAGCTTGGGGCGGCGATTGCTGGTGAAAGTAAAGGATCTCATGCATGCCGATCCGGAGATCCCCATGGTTCAAGGTACTGTCGGGGGGATGGCGGCCATGCTGGAGATGACGGCGAAAAAACTTGGCATGACGACGGTCGTGGATCAAGATGGGGCGTTGCTCGGTGTCATCACCGATGGCGATGTACGGCGGTTTATTCAGCGTGGAACGGACTTGGTGAATGCGACGGCGAAGGAATTGGCCACACCTAATCCTAAAACCATTGGACCTGATGAATTGGCGGCAAAGGCCGTGGAGATGATGGAGCGGTTTTCCATCACCACGCTGGTGGTGACGGAAGACGGACGCACCATTCAAGGTGTCGTCCATTTGCATGACCTACTCAAGAACGGGATCGTCTAACAGGTTGTTGAAAAGGTCTGCCAGCATCGTTCTCGCGTCGCTCAGAGGCTCAACGTACCGAAGCGTACGCCTCGCCACTTCGCTTGCTGCGGCCTTGCTGGACAGCCTTTTTGACCATCCTGTGAGAATCCGCTAGCTTCGATCGTAGTGTAACGATTTGTGAGGAGAAGACTGGGGCCATGAACCGTGTTCTGGAAATATGGCGTGATATCGGGCAGGACTCGCTCAATCTGCCGAATTTCCTGACACTCCTTCGGATTCTCCTGATTCCGGTCTTTATCATTCTCTTTGTGAATCCCACTCCGGATCAGTCACTTGCGGCAGCGATCGTCTTCACGATCGCCTCGGTGACGGACATGTTGGATGGCTACATTGCCAGGCGAACCGGCCAGGTGACGAAGCTCGGCAAGTTGCTCGATCCTATTGCGGACAAGCTGTTGGTTTTATCGGCGCTCATTTTATTGATGAATGTGGACCGCGTCAGTGCGTTGGTCGCGTTATTGATCATCGGCCGAGAAGTTGCTGTGACGGGAATCCGTGCGATTGCTGCGGGAGAAGGGATGATTATCTCTGCAGAGACGACCGGTAAGTATAAGATGGCGCTCCAGGTCGTGGCCATCATTCTTCTCATCCTGGAAGGGACAGGGCTGGCCGAGCTTGGGAACATGCACTTGGCCGGCACCGTCACTTTGTACTTATCGCTGGTGTTGGGCTACATTTCCGGCGGGCAATACGTCTGGAGTTTTTGGAAGCAGGTTGTGGCAAAAGGACTCTAGTCAGGATGTTGAAACTAGCCCCCAGCTTTGTTCTCGCATCGTTCAGACCCTCAACATACCCCAGAGGGTATGCCTCGGCTCTTCACTCGCTGCAGCCTCGCTGGATGTCTAGTTTGAACATCCTGTAGTACGTTGGACCAGCCGCCATTATCTACTCTCCTTGGTATGCTCTGTCATTCAGGTAGATCCGAGATGGGTTTGAAACGCGCAGTTGGCCTTCAACCGAGGCTTCGACAGCGGCTCGTTGTCTGTGCCAGTCTCTTCTTCCTGATCACCGCCTGCAGCGAGAACACCGCACCCCCTCAGCTTGAAGCGTTTGTCTATCCGAAAGGAACAGTGCAATGCCCGGCTGGTTCTCGACCAGGACTGGCTGGTGCAATCGACGGAAAAACGTCAGAGGATGGCATTCGGTATATGGTCCGCACACCCTCAAACTACGAGGCCACGTTCGCTCATCCTTTGTTGATGGTCTATGCCCCGGCAGGAATGAGTCGCTGGACATCGGAGCGGCTCGCCGGTCTCACGTCCAGAGCAACTGGAGCAGGATTTGTGGTCGTCTATGCCGATCACAAACAGTTGAATATTCAGACCATCGAAGAGCTTGGAAAGATTCCTGAGCTGGTGGCCAAGGAATGGTGCATCGATGAGAAACGAGTCTATGCAACCGGCCATTCTGACGGAGGAACCGCGTCGATGGCTCTGGCTGTGCTCGACAAAACAAAGCAAATACCAACGGCAATCGCGCCAAGCGCGGCGGGGTGGACCGGAAAGGATCTTGAAGCGTTTCAATGCCGTGATCCTATCCCGGTCATGATCTTGCACGGAAAAAACGATACACTCTTCCCCGGATGGGGAGCCCAGACCTCAGCCTGGTGGGCGAAGTGTAATAGTTGTGATGTCACTAAGACAAAGCCGGTTGAGGGCGGCTGTCGGGCTTATCAAGGATGTGCTTCAGGTGGTGCAACGGTTTATTGCGAAGGACCCGGTGGCCATCGTGACTGGCCGAATCTGAATCAAGTCATGCTCGAGTTTTTTGCGCATCCGGAGAAGTTGTTGTGATGCTCGGAAGCGATTGAGAAGGCGAATAATATGGAAGAACAGGGGCTCATTGTAGGACTTGCAATCGTCGGGTATCTGCTGGGCGGGGTGCCGTTTGGGGTGGTTATCTCCAAAGTGATGGGGCTGCCGGATCCGCGCACGGTCGGCAGCAAGAACGTCGGGTTTACCAACGTCCTGCGTGTCTCCGGCAAACCAGCCGGCATCCTCACGTTGATCGGCGATATGGGTAAGGGGTGGGTGATGGGGTTTGCGGCGATGCACCTGCTGCAAGATGAATGGGCGATTCTTGTTGTTGCGCTGGCTCCCTTCCTCGGGCATCTGTTCTCACCGTTTCTGGGATTCAAAGGGGGGAAGGGTGTGGCAACGGCGCTTGGCTCAGTTCTGGGTGTTTCGCCGTTGGTTGGGCTATTACTCCTGCTCGCGTGGATTGGAGCGGTAGCGGTCTGGCGTTACTCTTCCGGGGGCGCATTGACGGCCTTTGGACTCTTTCCCGTCATCGCGGCGCTGATCCACCCAACGATAGCGTTTATGCTCTTTTCCCTCACTGTGAGCGGACTGATTGCGATCAAGCATAAGGGGAACATTGAACGATTGCGGAATGGGACGGAGAGTAGGATCGGGCGGTCTGGTTGATCCAAGTGCGTACAGCAATAGGCTATACAGCAATAGGAGTCAGGGAAAACACATGTCCGAATCTGGCTGCTGCCGCGGTGTCCCCATTTTTTAACGCTTCACGCACGTCATCCAGCTTATAGGCATCTTCTACCGAGAGGTAGGGAGACCACTCGTCATCCGTCACGAGCAGTTCAACTTCGACCTCAGCCAAATATCGTCCTTCGTGAATGAGTTTCTTTCGGCGTTGCTTCCTCATGTAGTGATGAATCGCACAGATCGTCGGCGTCGATTTTGAAACTAGGCCGCACCTTGTTCCGTACCGACGTTGGTACTCTCGTATAGTTCCTCGGGGGAGATGTCCGCACCGTTCGGCCAGACGACCGTCCAGCCATCGAGGAAGAATTGCCGAAAGTACTTCACATCTTTCAACGGATCAAAAACCGGCCCTTTCAGGTAGCGTCGGAAGTCAATGGTATTTTCGGAATTGTCATCGAAAGTCACACGCATTCGGTAGCCCCCTCGATATTCGGCCTTGGTCACACATGGGATCTTGTTCATGGCTTCTCCTCTCTAGCAATTACCGCAACGGCTCAATCATTTCAAGCGGCTTGCCTGCCTTCATGCGTTGCCAGTTAGCACGGAGCCCTGTCTCATGTGCTTTCGACCACTGTCCGATCGGTTCGCATAGGGTTTAGTACCGACTGGCGTAGTTCGCTTGCGATTTTCCTCATGATCCTCTGGAGCGCAAGGCTAGGAATGTCCTCATCTTAATGGAATGATTTGAAAGGTATGCCTTCCGAGGATCATTTTCCCATCGCTTGGGCAGATAATTACACTTGGAAAATGTTCATAGAGGTAGAGATATTGGTAACTGATTTCTTTCCAAATAGAACCGTCTTCGAGAATGATGATCTCGCCACCGTTACCCAGAAACGGGGAAGGCTCACGAATATTTGATTTGAAACACTGGCTTCTATGACCTTTTGGAGTCGGTGCGTTGGGCGATCCGTCCTTTATTGTGGGAAGATTTTGAGCGGCATTGCCTAGATGTTTCTCGACGGACCATTTAATGCTCTCTCGATCATCAAAATGGATAGTAACCCATGAAGGTTCGATTTCGGCGACGAAATATTTTCCTTCAAACGATAGAGGTGAAAACCGCAAGTTCCATTTTTCCAACAATAACTTTTCTCCAGCTTCAGTGACGATGATGATATGGTCATCATCAATCTCCTTGAGTATGTATATCTTTTCGATATCAGCATGCGCATGCACCACAATGACAAGTGATGCCATCAGACAGAAGCTGCGTATTAATCCGGCAACGGCCATCATTGTTTGGTACCCTTAACGCTCAAGATGAGTCGCCAATTGGGATGCAACGCGCAGAGGGTACCTCAAGCGCTATGCCTGCAGCGGTGGGCTTGATTGTCTGGCTGGCCCCACTCCATTGATATTCTGAGAGAAGGATGTCATCAAAGAAGGCCTTCTCTATTAAGAACAAGTCGGCAATCTTCGAATCTAGCTTGAACATCACCAGGTGGAAACCGAATCTGAGAGAGTCCTATGATATTAGAAAATTCAGAACAACCTTCCTCAAGTAAGACAATTGCCCTCGGAAAACCAAGTCGGCCTTGAAACAGGCCAACCTCGTGGATAACGTTAGGACGAGCGTGTACAGTGGAATCGGGGTGTTCTTCCTCAGCCGTCATCACGAGAAACGCGAAGGCGGCCTGACTCAACATAGCTTCAAGTCGTTCTGACGTAGGGTACCCCGCTATGGGTTCGCGATTGAACTCATCCCACGGTAGGCCAAGCCGTTCGGCCAAGAAGTCTTTGAGTTCTCGCCACAAAGGGGAGCGTCCATGACCGATGAAGATGCGGTTACCACCCAGCGGCCTTTCCGAAACTCGTGGGACCGCCTCCAGGTTCTCGACCATTCGTTGGACGTGCTCGATTCGTCGACGCAACTCGTTGTGCACTGAAGAATCTTGAAGATCTAGAGGTGCTTTTGGAAAGTGTGTGAGTTGTGGTGCGTCTTTGCCGTAGAGTTTTTCCAGCTGTGAGCGAATGCCGCTAACCCACATGGCCAATCTGTCACGGCGAAGCCTGGGATTTGCAAGGAATTCGTTCCCGGAATCGATAAGTTTGCGGAGTATTACAGCTATCGGAGTCGTTTCTGAAGTTGAGGTGCCTTCAACCATGGTTATGCGGGAAATTATCTTATGGGGCACAACTATTGAGTAAGCTGATCGGCATCATACATACGTGTGGACCAAAGACTGGCGAGCGATTTTTGCGCATGTTCGCTCGCTTGTCAACGCCCTCCATAGCGCCGCATCGGCGGTTCTATACCCTGCCGGGATAGTCTGTTATAGCTGGAATGGGTGCACCCTCAGACCGACGCGTTGACAAAAATATTAGACCGCGCAACAATCTGTTACGGTCATTGGTGCCAGTAGCTCATTTTCAGCCGTTGGTCCTAGAATCGAGAACTTACAAGTGGATATTGTATAGGTGTATCTCGAGATTCAGCAAAGCATCAATAGTGGGTCTGTCTTTTCATTGCCACGACAAAAGTTGGAATGCTTTGTTGCTGCTCTTAGCAGATCACAAGCGTACACACACTTCGGCGCGTCAGAATTTCCCAGTACATGCGAAACGGTCAGAATGGCCTTATCCAGGAGGGTCAGTGAGGATGCCAATCTAGCAGCCAGGAGAGAAAATCGCATAGCGTTGATTATTTCGCTTGGTGCTCTTCTTATCGGATTTGTTTCTGCAGTTGCCGCACTTTCGCCACTTGCCTTTCCTTCGCCCATACAGGTTTATGCGACTCCTGAGAAGCCTGTACACGCAGTTCAAGGAGGAGGGGTTCCATCATGAAAATACAGTACAAACTCCGTCTCACGCGCTTCCGTCATTGTCCAGGTAAACGAAAATAGACCGAGGGGTATCATTCTTACGCGCTGCCATACTTCGACGAGACCTCTCATATGCAATGAGTAAGCTAATCCCAATAGTCATAACAATTGGAGCGGTTCTGTCATCTTGCTTTGTTTGTCAGGCATTCGGGACAGAGTTTCTGACTCATGAACTACCTGAGGGGATTGCCATTCAGGTTCCCGCGCATTGGCGTGTGCTTTCAAAAGACATGCGAAAGAATATACGAGCGGCTACCGAAGCAATGGCGGAACAGTCAGATGTGTCCTTAAGAAAAGCAACCAACGTTCTTCATGTGAACGCGACACCTGATCCAACTGGTGCAACAGTTCGGGTTACGATTGGCCCTCCCCCACCGTTTTCAGCTGCTGAGCTAAAAGACGCAAATCAGAGTGATTTGATTGAATTGAAGAGCATATATGAGAATCAGATGCTGGCCATCCAGAAAAATGGTGGACCTGAGCTCATAGAGTCGTATCTTCCACGTATTGAATCGATTTCTGGCATTTCATCCATTGCTTGGTCATATCGCCGCAAGAGTGCTACAGGTCATGGTGCATGGTATGTCACACAGTATAAAGTCCCATGCACATCGATATTGGTCGAGTTGACCATTTCCTATCGAGAAAGCGATTCTGCACCGTGGAAGCCAATACTGAGAAAAGTCCGAGAGTCTGTGAGGATTCAAGACTGCAGTGTTTCCTGATGATTAGGATCAGAATGCCTGTCGGAACGCCACTCAAAAAGTAAGCTACCTAACGACGATGTTAACTTGCACGGGATAGCCGAGCTGGGCGAGCAGTTGTTCGTCTTTCTCAGCAGGAGGTCATGTTGTGGAGGCATGGAGGAATGCGCGGCTGGTATCATCAGAAGTAGTATTGGTATTCGAGGCCAAGCCTTGGCGAGGTGTTGCCGAATAACCACCCGTGAGCACGGCTGCACGTCTGCCTACTGTGGGGCTCTACAGCTTTCCAAGGTGAGGCTAGCAGCACTAAGCGGTACGCGCCGTCTTTTTGCGTGTCCGGGTTGAGCGCCGGGTGATGCGCGTTGTTTGTTCAGTCAATACGAGCAAGCCGGCCAGTGCTTCATTAACTGCTTTTGAAGTAGGAAAGGCCTTGGCAATGGCTGGTTCCAGCAAGACGACAGAAGTTCCTGCGGCCACTGCCGGATAAAATTTTCCTCTTTCCAGCTTTGCAAAGTCAGACCGTTTGTACTCGGAACGCATTTCGTCTTTATCTTTCTTCATACAATTTCCTTTCGCTGCGAGTCATGCGACGGGCATTGATGATTCGAATGGCATCGGCTCGATATGTATGTGAAACAACCAGTAACCGACCCAAGCGGGACATCCCAAAGGTAATATACCGCAGTTCATTGATAGAGTGGTCTGGATCGGGGCCTGAAAGGGCTAGACGATCCAGAAAGATCGAACCCGCTTCGTCGAACGAGACACCGTGTTTGCGAAGATTGCTCTCGGCTTTGCGCGGATCCCACTCAAACTTCATACACCAATCCAGGCCCTTGTGCCTTGCATAACAATCTTGGCTTAGACTCGACCTACAGTCGTACTCACATAAATGAGTGTAAACCAACTGCCGCCCGTTGGCTACAGCGGCACACTATACGACTGAGCCAAATGCGGTTACGTCAGCAAGGCTAAAAGTGCAAGTTGAGCCCAAAGGTCACCATGTGGCCATTATCCTGGAATTGCTTATCATGTAGCGACGCATCCTTCGAGTCGATTTTCTCGAGCCAGATATGGCGATAGGTGCTGTCGAGCGAGAGATGTTCGCTCAGAAAGAGCTGCAGACCTGCTCCCACATGAGCGCCGAATCGATGTTGCGTCTTGTCGAAGCCGTGAGGACCTTCGACATTGGTAAAGTACCAGCCGGCCCCTCCAAGAATAAAAGGAGAAAGCCGTTTTGTGCCAAGCGGATAGATCAACGCAGATCCTTGCACGGGAAAGGTGCGGACGGTAGTCGAACTGATATCCGTCTTGCGATAGTCGACGGAGCCTTCGACGGCGAGGAATTTGAACGGGTGGAGTCGGAGTTGCCCGCCGCCGAACCAGTTTGCATCGCCCTCTTTAGGGTCGAAATAGGTCGCACGACCGCCGATGGAGACTAGCCCAAGATTTACATCATCGAAGAGCCCTTCCGCTTCAGCTGGTTGGACACCTTCTCCACACAACGGTCCTGCTAGAGCAATAGCGAGAGCCGTTACTACTACCGGTAATTTCCATGTTGTCTTCATCACACCACGCCTCTCTATAAGATTACAGCATTGCCTGCAGTCATATATTATTAGACGTGGGTGACTCATTGGCGTAAACGCTGAGCAGAGAAATCTTACAGTGGGATGGCGAAGTTGGTCAGGGCAGTATTTCGGTGTGATCAGGAAAGAAAGCTACCGCGTGACGATGCTGACCTGTGCGGAGTAGTCGAGCTGGGTGAGGAGTTGCTCGCAGTCGTCTCAAGCCAGGCCGAAAGCGCGTACGTCGGCGACGCCGATCCTCGCTACCACGTCACGAATGGTCAGAAGAGTGGCGGGATCGAATTCGCCGTCCATCATTGCCGATTCTGCCCAGGATACAAGACCATCCAAGGTCAACTCATGTCGCAGGTACGCGGCAAGTTTTTCAGCAACAGTTAGATAGTGATAGGAGTCAGGGAAAACACACGGCCGAACCGGGCTACTGTCGGGGTGTCACCCTTTTCAGTGCCTCATGCACGTCGTCGAGTTTGTACGCATCTTCCGCTGTTAGGACCTTGAAGCCCTTGATCCCAGATGGTCAATGCATCATGCCCACTATTGCTGAGAAGGGTAGAGGCGTCCGGCGGGAGATTCTCGTCAAGTTTAAAGCGCACTAAGCTGCACCGGATTCCAGATGGACAATCCGTTCACGTGTCAGTTCTGCGGCATATTGCAACGCGGCTTGAACGTCTTCTTTTGCTAGGTGGTAAGCGGTTGCGATGTGATCGGCAGTTTCTCCTGCAGCAATATTATCCAGAACAACCGATACCATCACCCGCGTTCCTTTGATGCAAGGCTTACCATGGCAGATGGTAGGGTCTACTACAATGTGATCGCGCCAGGTCATGACAGCCATTATGTTCCAATTTGTGCCATGGTTGCATAACGGCAACGAGCTTGCAAGAGATCTGAGAAGGCAGCATCACCGAATTGACTCTCCTGCACCCCCTTCATATAATGCGACCCGTTCTTGGTCTGCCTCATCCACCCGACTACTTATGCCATCACTCTTCAAGGGCAATGTCTCAGAAAAGCTGGCTCAACTTCGAGCCGGTCTGCGTCATGCATTTGCCGTTCAATCTGAGAGCCAACCCCTGGTGGTTGAAGATGTGCAGTTGCTGGAGCGCATTGCCGATGTGATCGTCAATCGTCGGATGGCGGCGCCGGCGACGATGTTCTTGGAATCCATGGGGCCGATGAATTTTCTGGGAAGCCAGGCGCTGCATTTCCTCACCCCCATCCTTGATTGTGCCTTCAACACCAAGGAAGTTGAACAGGTCGCCCGGTTACTCGAACGTCGTGACACGGTGACTCAGCTTATTGCCATCATTGAAGCGAAGTCTGCTCCACAGGGAGCAACGGCTCAATGACGTCTACGACAGTGACCCCTCCTAAGATCGATCGTCCGCTCAATGTGATCGTCGCAACTGATTGCGGCAGTACTACGACCAAAGCGATTCTCATCGAAAAAGTTGGGGACACCTATCGGCAGACCTACCGGGGTGAAGCACCAACGACTGTTGAGGCGCCATTCGAAGACGTCACGCGCGGTGTCCTGAATGCCATCGCGGAAATTGAGGAGCTGTCCGGACGTAAGATTTTGGATGGTGATCAGATCATCACGCCTTGTCGCGATGACAAGACGGGTGTCGATATCTACATCTCCACCAGCAGCGCCGGCGGGGGCCTCCAGATGATGGTGACGGGTGTCGTACAGAACATGACCGGCGAAAGCGCGCAACGAGCGGCGCTGGGGGCAGGCGCGATCGTCATCGATGTGTTGGCGGCGAATGATGGCCGGTTGCCGCATGAGAAGATCGAGCGTATCCGTTCCATGAGGCCGGACATGATCCTGATGGCCGGTGGAACGGACGGTGGAGCTGTGACTCACGTGGTCGAGATGGCCGAGTATGTGGCGGCGGCGGAACCACGGCCGCGATTCGGTGTCACCTACAAGTTACCGCTGATCTATGCCGGCAACAAGGAGGCTCAGCCTCAAGTCAGGAAGACCCTTGAAGAGAAGTCCGCGCTCGTCGTGACGGACAATATTCGACCAGTGCTTGAGCGAGAGAATCTCGCGCCGGCGCGAAACAAAATCCATGACCTGTTTCTCGAACATGTCATGCAGCAGGCACCCGGCTATAAGAAGCTGATTGAGATGGCTGGTGCACCCATTATGCCGACTCCCGCGGCAGTCGGCCTCATCATGGAGGCGATTGCAAAGCGCGAACATCTGAACCTCATCGGTGTGGATATCGGCGGCGCCACGACCGACGTCTTCTCTGTGTTCGACGGGGTGTTCAATCGGACGGTCAGTGCCAATCTCGGCATGTCGTACAGCGTGTCGAATGTCCTGGCTGAAGCGGGGCTGGCCAACATCATGCGCTGGGTGCCGTTCACGATTGATGAGCAGACGCTGCGCAATCGAATCAAGAACAAGATGATCCGTCCGACGACCATTCCGCAAACGCTAGACGAGCTGCAAATCGAACAGGCGATCGCGCGCGAAGCCTTACGTCTGGCCTTGATTCATCACAAGTCGCTGGCGACGGGGTTGAAGGGGGTGCAGCAAGAGCGAACGATCTCCGACGTGTTTGAACAGCAAGCCTCCGGCAAGTCCCTGATCGATATGCTGAAGTTGGATTTGATCGTCGGAAGCGGCGGGATTTTGTCCCATGCTCCGCGTCGGATTCAATCGATGTTGATGATGGTCGATGCGTACGAGCCGATGGGCTGTACGAGGGTATCGGTCGACAGCATTTTCATGATGCCGCACCTTGGGGTGCTCTCCACGATTAATGAGACGGCAGCGACGGATGTGTTTGTGCGAGATTGCATGGTTTACCTTGGGACTTGCGTGGCCCCGATCGGGCAGGGAAAAGACGGTGAGCTGTTCGCCGACTATCAGATGACGATGCCGGATGGAAAGACGATCAGCGATCAGCTGAAGTTCGGCGAGCTGCGGCTGTATCCATTGGAGTCTGGCCAGAAGGCATCGATCAAGATCCTGCCTGCCAAAGGCGTCAACATGGGTGCCGGGGCAGGCGTGGCTGTGACCAAAGAAGTTCATGGCGGTGTGGTTGGGCTCTTGCTTGACGGGCGTGGACGGCCACTGAAGCTTCCGGCGGAGCAACCGGCCCGTGTGGCGGCCCTTACGAAATGGTTCAAGGCCGTTGGATTATATCCAACGGCGAGCGGGTAGTGTTGGGCGTTTAGCCGTTGAACCTTTGCCCGAAACGAGTAACCCGAAACTCGAAACTCAAAAGAACTGAGAATGGCCCATTCCTACACACCTGGTTTAACGGTCACGGAACATACGGTCGTTCACCGTCGGCGTATGTTACCCCTGCCCGGGAAGGTCTTGGTCGCTGTCGGCGATCGGGTCCGGTCCGATCAGGTGGTAGCCAGAGCCGAGTTGCCTGGGAAGGTCTTCCCAATCAACCTCGCCAATCAGCTCAGTGTGACTCCTGGCGAGATGAAAGGATATCTGACCAAACGAGAAGGTGATGTGGTCACGAAGGATGAGATTCTGGCTGAGAATAAGCCACTGATCAAATGGTTCAAGACGGAAATTCGCTCACCGGTCTCCGGCACGATCGAATCAATCTCGTCCGTCACGGGACAAGTCTTGTTACGTGAGCCGCCGCGAGTGCTGGAGCTTCTGGCCTATGTGGATGGCACGATCACCGAGACGATTCCGCAACAGGGTGTCGTGGTTGAGACGACCTGTAGCTTGGTCCAGGGCATTTTCGGTATCGGTGGGGAGACGTCCGGTGACATTGTGATGGCGGTACACGCTCAGGATGAACCATTGACGCCGAATCATCTTACGCCTGCCATGAAGGGCAAGGTGGTGGTGGGAGGCTCGTTTCTTTCAGCCGAGACGATGAAACAGGCGAAGGCTGTCGGCGTGGCCGGTGTGGTGGTCGGTGGGATTCATGACGAAGATCTCCGTGCCTTGCTGGGTTATGACCTGGGTGTCGCGATTACGGGAACCGAACAAGTAGGGTTTACGTTGATTCTGACCGAGGGGTTTGGGACCATTCCGATGGCCGCGAAGACATTCAAGCTTCTTTCTTCTCAGGCTGGTCAGAAAGCCTCGATCTCGGGGGCTACACAGATCAGGGCCGGCGTGATTCGTCCGGAGATTATCATTCCACAAAGGGAAGGGCAGGCGAAGATAGCGACTCAATCGCAACGAGAAGGCATTCGTGTCGGTGATCCGGTTCGGATTATCCGCGATCCGATGTTTGGGAGGATCGGTGAAGTGTCGGCGCTCCCGTCCGAGCTGACCAAGATTTCCACGGAGAGTGAGGTGCGCGTTTTGGAGGTCAAATTTGCAGACGGAAAAACTGTTGTGATTCCACGGACCAATATCGAAGTGATTGAAGGGGCGTGAATTGGCGGAGGGGATAAAGGGGTGAGGAGAAGGTTGAAAGCAACAGGCATCAGCTCCGTCTGGTTCTCATTCTTGATGACGGTGTGTGCCATGAACTGCGTTCCACCGGACGCGGCGGCACAACCTTCGTTGACTGCTCCAGAAGATGTGCGGGTGTTCGATACGCCGAACGACGGGGGAGAAAGCCTCACCGTTCAATGGGCGCCTATGCCATGGGATGGTCCGGCCATCCGTTACCAGGTGCTAGTGGGTGAAGCTTCCATCACAGATCCTGAGAAGTTGACGGTCGTCTCGGAATTTCCATCCCATTCCAAGTACGTCAAAGATGTAAAAACCGCCTGGTGGACAAGGACGGCGGAGAAGACGTGGCATCAGGCGATGGTGAAAAGTGCGAAGGGCCTGGAGATCAAGGATGACCAGCCTTATGCGGTGGTGGTAGCCACCATGCAGGCTGATCAGCGCGTCTTTAGTGCGGTGCATATCGCGACACCGGAGGCCAACTGGTTCAACTGGAACCAGCTCAACAATTTGATCATCGGGCTTTCGTTCGGTGGCCTGGTCTTCTTCGCGATCAGTTACGCCAAGCGACACGAGATTTTTCTCAGACGGATTCCGGGGTTGGATGCCGTCGATGAAGCCATAGGTCGTGCCACGGAGCTGGGCAAGCCGATTCTCTATCTCACCGGTGCCCATGATCTGCATGATCCCTCGACGATTGCTGCAGCGGTCATTCTCGGGAAGGTGGCGAAGCGGGCGGCGCTCTATGAAACAGAGCTGATGGTGCCTCATCGCGAACCAATTACGATGGCGGTGTGCCAAGAAATTACGAAACAGGCCTATTTGGAAGCCGGAAAGCCGGACCTCTTCAAGGAGGACGCCAACTTTTTTATCACGGCGGATCAGTTCAGCTATACGGCGGCGGTGGACGGCATCATGTTGCGGAAAAAGCCGGCAGCCAATTTCTTCATGGGACATTACTTTGCCGAATCGCTACTCTTGACGGAGACCGGTGCCAGTACGGGAGCCATTCAAATCGCCGGAACCGATGCAGACCACCAATTGCCGTTTTTTGTGACCACCTGCGACTACACCCTGATCGGTGAGGAGCTCTACGCAGCCAGTGCCTATCTCTCCAAGGAGTCGGTCCAGATCGGGACGCTGCGTGGGCAGGACATTGGGAAGGCTGTAATTTTGTCGGCGTTGGCTGTTGGAACCGTCTTGGCGACAGTCGGAGTGGTCACCGGTGCGCAATGGCCGCAGTTCTTTCTCGATCTCTTGAGGGACCTCAAATGATCTTTCTTCGACGGCAGCTTCCGCTGTTGATCACACTCATCACAGGATTGCTGTTTGCTGCTCAATATTATGTGCCGCACCCGGCTTCGGAGCAGATGCTCACGTCTGCCACAAAGTGGATGCAAATCGTCGGCGGGTTCGCACTGATCTTGGGGGTGACCAGTCTGTTCCATCAACATGCGGTGAAGATCAAACGCCAGAAAGCAGGCTGGGGGTATAGCCTCGTACTCTATGTCGGCATGCTTGGCACGATCGCGGTCGGACTCTGGGCGAATGGGAAAGAAAGCATCGATGGCACGATGACGGCCTTCGGCTGGGTCTACAACTTTATGATGGTGCCGCTGCAAGGTACGATGTTCGCCATCCTGGCCTTCTTTATCGCCTCGGCTGCCTATCGCTCGTTCAGGGCGAGAAGTCGTGAAGCTGCAGTGCTTTTGGTAGCAGCCGTGATTGTGATGATGGGACGGGTGCCGCTGGGTGAGTATCTGATTCCTCTGAGCGGCGACGTATCCTCGTGGATTCTGAACGTGCTGAACTCGTCCGTCCGTCGGGCCATTCTGATAGGGGTCAGTCTTGGAGCCATCGCGCTGTCGTTCAAGATCATCTTCGGCGTGGAACGGTCGTATCTGGGTGGGAGCAAAGAATAACGTGAAGCGTTGTTCGTATCTTGTTTTCGACAACGCTGTACGGAACGACCGTGTCGTGTTTCGAGTTTCTTGTTTCGAGCGCATAGAGACTAGAAACTCGGAACCCGCAATTCGAAACTTCCTGTGCTTCACGAGGAACAGGTCATGAGTTTCTCAGACCAGATGCTCAAGATCGATCGGCGGGTTATCTTCTTGATGATCGGTCTCTGTACCCTCTTGCCGTTACTCTATCCGGTTGGGTTGCCGATCAAGATTTCATCGGAAGTGCGCGGCGTGTACGACCACATTGAGTCGTTATCGGAAGGATCGGTGTTCCTCCTCTCCATCGATTTTGATCCGGCCTCCAAACCCGAGCTGTATCCGCAAGCGATTTCGCTGCTGCGGCACGCGTTCCGGAAAAATCTTCGTGTCCTGACGATGACGCTCTGGGTGTCCGGTACCGGGATGGCGGATCAGATCGTGACGCAAGTCGCCAAAGAGATGGGAAAGGAATATGGAAAGGACTATGCCTTTCTCGGATGGAGTCCTGGTGGGCAGGCAGTGATCATCAACATGGGACAGGATCTCTACTCGGCTTTTCCGAGCGACTATGGCGGCAAGCCCACGAAAGGCTTGCCCGTATTAGAGGGTGTACGCAATTTGAAAGATGTGACGTACCTGGTCAGTCTTGGAGCAGGACGACCAGGGGTTGAAGAGTGGTACGTGTTCGGGAAGGATAAATACAAGTTTGAAATGGGCGGCGGCTGTACAGGAGTGATGGCGCCTGGGTTGTATCCATTATTACGGAGTGGGCAGATCAATGGTCTTATCGGCGGTCTCCGCGGCGCCGCAGAATATGAAAGCTTGATCGGTCAAAAGGGCAAGGCGGTGGCCGGTATGGATGCGCAATCAGCGACACATGTGGCGATCATTGTTCTCGTGATTCTGTGCAACCTGGTTTATTTTTCGCAGAGGCGGGCCTTACGGGCACAAGGGCACCTCGGCTAGAAATGAACTGGTTGTGGATCTCTTATCGCCAACTATGTGACTGGAATGTTCGGTGTGGCACTCATGCCAACATGACTTAAGGATGCTCAAACAGGCTGTCCAGCAAGGCCGCAGCGAGCAAAGAGGTGAGGCGTACGCTTCAGTACGTTGAACCTCTGAGCGATGCGAGAACACCGCTGGCGGACTCTTTCAGTATCCTGTGGGGGAAGCAAGATGGATGCGACGGTCTTCGGGGCTTGGGTGGCAACAGGGTTAACGCTTCTCATCTTTTCCTTTCTCTATAAGGACACCCCGCTCTTTAAGTTTGCCGAACATCTCTACGTCGGTGTCTCGATCGGGTACACGATCGTGAAGACTTACGATACCGTGATTCTGCATCTCATCATCAAGCCGATTGTCGAGAATGGAGAGTTCGCGCTCCTTATTCCCGTGGCGATCGGGATGCTCATGCTGACTCGGTATGTGCCGAAGGCGACTTGGATGTCTCGCTATGCCTTTGCGTTTATCGTTGGGATGGGGTCGGGGCTGGCGATTCCGAGAACAATCTCCTCGTTCATCTTGAAGCAAATCGAAGATACCGTTCGACCGCTCTTGTCGATGGCGGGACCGGATGGGCTCACCTTTTCGATGAATTTGCTCAATCCGGCCAGCAACCTCAATGCCGTTATTATCTTGTTGGGAGTCAGTTCGGTGCTCTTCTATTTCTTCTTCTCGATCGAGCACAGCGGAACGGGAAAAGCGGTGGCGCGAACCGGCATCATGTTCCTGATGATCTCCTTCGGCGCTGGGTTTGGGTACACGGTCATGGCCCGTATGTCACTCTTGATCGGTCGTCTGAGCGATCTCATTGAGTTTTCAGACCCCTCCTATGGGCGTCCAACGATCTGGTTGGCTCTCTTGACCATTGGGGCTCTTGTTCTCATCAGCCGTCGTACGAAACCAGAGTCACCTGAGGTCTAGCGGTTCGTTTTGTTCATCTCGCGTATCTGGTGAGCGAAGGCAACCGGTTGAACCAAATCAAGGCGAAGAACCACATGAGCCAGAGCAACCAACTCTGGTGGTTGCAGCTGCGCTAGTCCGTCCCCTACAATGTGTCCCGCCATGATGTCTGGTATCACCAAAGATTCCGTCCAGTATCCGGTTCTCAGAAATCTCCAGTTCTCACCCATCAAGCAAGGGGAGGATCAGCTGGTCGTGCTCTGGGACCCAAGCGGGCTGAGTCAAGAAAAGCTGGTGCTGCCGCTCAACTTCTTTTTTATCGTGCAGCATTTTGATGGAGAACACTCCATCCAGGATATCGGTGCGTTGTACCTGAAACGATTCGGCGAGTTTCTGCTCCCGAGCAAAGTCGAGCAGTTGGTCGCGGACTTGGACGAAAAGCTGTTTCTGGAAGGTCCCAAGACTGAGACGGCACGGCAACAGGCTCGGGTCGAGTATCGACAACGGCCGTTCCGTCCCGCAGTTTTCGCCGGACGGAGTTATGAGGCCGATGGGGCCAAGCTGCGGAAGCAAATCGACGGATTCTTCACCTCAAGTGAGGGACCTGATTTTAAACCGTCTGAAAATAAAGGGAAGTTGATCAAAGGGCTTGTGGTGCCCACCTACGATCTCAAGCAGGCAGGGCCGGTCTATGCGTGGGGATACAAAGAACTACAAGAATGTCAGCAGCCGGATGTCTATGTGATCATCGGCACCGCCCATGCCGGTCTTGAGAACCTGTTTGCCGTGACGGAGAAAGATTTTGAGACACCACTTGGGATGATTTCAACGGACCAACAGATCGTAAGTCGCCTCAAAGCTGTGGTGCCAGCGTGCGTGGAAGAAGAAATCGCGCATCAGTCCGAGCATGCAATCGAATTTCAGCTGCCGTTTCTCCAGACGGCGGTCAACAAGCCCTTCACGATTGTTCCGATTCTCTCCTCATTTTCGGCATCCAGTTTAAAAGATACGACTGTTCAGCACTCCGTTGAGCGATTTCTCACGGCTCTTCGGGATATCATTACTGAATCTGGAAAGACGGTCTGTGTGGTTGCGGCAGGAGAATTGTCTCATCTCGGCCTGCGTTACGGCGATAATGCGCCACCCACCGATTTTTCGTTCCATCGTTCCATGCAGAGGGACTTAGAAATGCTGAAGCACGCGGAAGAACTCAAGCCGGAGGAGTTCGCTGCGTACATCCAGAGAGAAAACGACCAGCGTCGCATCTCCGGTTTTTCACCGATCTACTGTCTGTTGCGATTGGTCCAGGCTGAGAAGGGCCAGGTCCTCCGTTATGATCGGGGAATCACCGACCAGTATAACTCCACGGTGACCTACGCCAGCTTGGTTTTCTTCTAGATCTGCCAGGATTTTTTTCGACGAATCTGGCCAGCTTGGCAGAGACGCTTCCAGTAGTTCTTACCAATCACAATGGTCGCACATCGCTTCCTTTGCAGCTTGATGGTGCAATGTGTCCCATTGCACCCCAACTCTCAGCTGGCAGGCGTCCAATGAAGTGGACAGTGTAATGTATTGATTATTCTCGATTTGTCAAAACCAACCTTGGAAATCATGTCCCATTCTTAAGAAGAGATTCCCACAGCGCTACACACAAAGCGTATAGCTGGAGATCAAAGAAGTTCTTCCCATACCTGCATCTTTCTTATCCGTATGCCCTTTCCTGTAACAAGGCACGACACTTGCGCTAGCACAGCCTCGCTGGTGAGGGTCTGGGTGATTTTGGACCGGCCTCCGAATGACCTATTCCTTCGCAAGAAGGAACCCTTCACCAGCTCTTAACCCTCCTGAGAGGCAAGGCCGGTGGGTGGTTTGGAGGCCGATTCTCATTCCAGCGTTTGGCATGATGATCAGGGGCCGGATCGAAGAGCACGTGCGAGTTGTGTGTTAGGTGTTCACAATACTTAATGAGGAAGGGGGAGGCCGAGTTATGAGGTCTAGCCATTTTCAACAAAAGAGGAGGCTGAAGAGAGCTGGCGCATTGCGACAGCTTTTCAGCCTGGTGTTAACGAGCGGTCTCGCCATCACACCGATGGCATGGGCTGCTGAGCATCATGGTCACCAGGGCAGCGCGGAGCAAGCGTCTGCGAAAAAGGTGATCTATCGTGAGGGTGGGGCAGTCCTTCACGACCGCATGATGGACGAAATCAAGCGGCAGCAGGAATTCATCGGCAAAAAGGGTGGCTATAGCACCGGTGCCAATGGCCACATGATGCAACAGGGTGTGCTGTTGGTGGCGGATGATCCGGACAAAGTCTCGGTCACCAACGGGCAGCGATGCCCGGCAAATGCGCCAGTCAAGGAATACCACGTTTCGGCGATTAATGTTGAAGTCACGCTGAGTCGGTTCCTTGATTACTTTCCAGGGTATATGTATGTCCTGAACGAAAACCTGGACAAGGCGAGGGCCGAGGAAACGGCCAACAAAGAGGCGCGGGAGAAGGAGAATGATCCCGGGGCTGTGTCGAACGGGTTGCAGGGTGACGTGATCCAACCGCTGGTCATCCGGGCGAATCAGGGTGATTGCCTCAAGATGACGCTCCACAACCGGATCGCTGATGAGCCGACGAACCTCGTCATCAACGGTTCGTCGATGGTGGTTTCTTCCACCGGCAAGCCGGCGACTCCGTCGAATCCTGATACGACCGTGGCGGCGGGGAAAGAACAGAGTTTTGAATGGTACATTAAGCCGGACACACAAGAGGGCGCACGGTTTCTCCGGTCGCATGCCTCACGCGAACAGTTCAATCTCGGGTTGATCGGCATGTTGGTCGTTGAGCCACGAGGCTCACGGTATCTCAGCCCGTTCGATGGGAAGCCGATGGCCAGCGGCTGGGAGGCCATGATTGAAGATCCGAACGGGGCGGACTTCCGCGAATTCGCGATTTTCTATCATGAGGCAGGAGATGAAGCGTTTCGCATCTTGAACAAGAAGGGCGAGATGTTGCCGCAGCGCGATCCTCACACCGACTCGTATCGGCCGGGAGCGCGTTTGTTGAACTATCGCAGTGAGCCACACGGCACACGTATCGAGCTCCAGGCGCACATGGGGTTCTATGGCGATGAGTCCATGGCCTATGGCTCGTATACCTTCGGCGATCCAGCCACAACCATCCCCCGCTCCTACATGGGCGATCCGGCTAAGTTCCGGATGGCGGGTGGGTCGGAAATCGTGCATTCACACCACCTGCACGGGGGGTCTATCCGCTGGGCACGCCAACCGGGGAACAGCAACCTGGACTTCGCGGCCTCCAGTAATGGCCCGGTGAAGTTCCCGCTCATCAGCGATACCTCTGATCGTCTCGACGTGCAGTCCATTGGGCCGACGGAGATTTATGATCAGGTCATCGAGGGCGGTTCAGGAGGGTTGCAGGCATTGGCTGGCGAGTTTGTGTTCCACTGCCACATCCCACAGCACTATGTCACGGGCATGTGGGGATTCTGGCGGGTGTACAACACCCTGCAGACGCCGGGGTTCCAGACCGATGTGATGAAACCCCTGGTTGAGTTGCCGGATCGCGCCGGTCGTATGAGGGCCGGTGTCGCGAGCGATAAGCTCGTGGGGACGATGGTCGATTGGTATGGTGGCAAGAAATTCGAGATTACCAAGGACAAGACGGATTGGAAAGCCAATCCGGCCAAGGTCTCCATCAAGGATTGGGTTGAGATGCAGGTGCCGCCGCAGGGCAAACCAGGACATAAGAACACGGAAAAGGAGCAGACTCTGGCCTATGACTCGACGGTCAATGACTGGGCCTGGGACGGATCCAAGGCCCTCTCGGAACCTGAAACGTCGTACGAATGGGTGAACTATAAGTCGACGACTCCCGGAAAGCGGCAGGATATTCTCTTCGATCCGCGAAGCGGAAAACTGTCGTGGCCGTGGCTGCGTCCGCATCTCGGCAGACGAGTACCGTTCTCGCCGAGCCACAGCGGTGCGCCCTGGTTGGAGCCGATTCATCGGCGGGATGACGGCAGCAACTCGACCGAGCCGCCGAGGCCGGGAGAGCAGGGACCATGGAGCCTCTGTCCGGAAGGGGCGCCGGTCAAGAAATTCAATATCCATGCGATCACCTTGCCGATTACCCTGAAGGCAGCGACGGCCAAGACGCCGGCGATCGTCGATCCGGACGGCTTACTCTATGTGTTGCATGAAGAGGAAGCTGAGGTCCGGAAGAATCGAGCGAAGCAGTTTCCGTTGGTCATTCGCGGAAACGTGCAGGACTGTGTCGACGTCGTCTATAAGAGCGAACTGAAAGATGATGCACGGCAGGGGTTCTCCAGCAAGACGAACCTGCATCCGCACATGTTCCAGTTCGACACACAAGCCTCCGATGGTCCTATCATCGGCTTCTCGTATGAGATGTCGCTCCGTCCGTTCACAATCTTGAAGAACGAGCACCCTGGTAAGGGTATGCCGGTCCCGATGAACACCACGATCGAGGCCGATGCCGCCAAGGGGGCGACCAGCATCAAGGTCAAGGATGCGTCAAAGTTCCACGTCAGGACAGAGCTGGGCGTGGGGATGGATGAAGTGAATGGATTCGAGTCAGCTCGTATCAGCAAGATCCAGGGCAATACGATTACCTTTGAGCGGCCGTTGTTGCATGCGCACAAGAAGGGTGAGATTGCCTCGGTCGAGTGGATCCGCGAGCGCTGGTATGTGGACGCTGATTTCGGCACCACGTTCTGGCATGACCATGTGTATGGACTCGATTCGTGGGGGCATGGGCAGTATGCCTCATTCATCACGGAGCCGCCGCGATCGACCTATCATGATCCAGTCACGGGTAAGGAAATCAGAAGCGGCCCTGTTGCGGATATTCACACGACCGAACCAGTGTCCGCTCATATCAAGGGGTCTTTCCGTGAGATCGTGACACATGTCATGGATTCCAACCCTCGGGCGGCGGAATTAATTACGGCCGACAATCCACAAGCGAGGGTCAATGCCATTTCCGTCGATGGGACACCGTCGGCGGTCTATCCAGCTAAATTGAACCTCTCGCCGATGAAGTTCTTGAACGGCGGGGAAGCAACGACCGGTGGCGGGTACAATATGCGGGTAGAGCCCTTGTCTGTCCGCTTAGCCAACAACCCCGATCCGTCGCAGTTGTTCAGCAGCCGGATTCATGGAGATCCGGATACGCTGATGCTGCGGGCTTATCTGGGTGATCCAGTGGTGGTCAGATTGCTGGAAACGTCAGCCAACGAAGTGCATTCCTGGCACATCAGCGGTCACTGGTTCCCGATGGAGCGGTATAGCAAGAACTCCATCCCGCGCAGCTCGCTGCACGTGGTGATCGGGGAACGGTACGATGCAGCCATTCCGGCCGCCGGCGGACCGCAACAGATGGCGGGCGACTACCTGTACTATAGTGGTCGGGCCTCGCATTTCGTCGAAGGCAGCTGGGGAATCGTCCGAGTTCTGGACAAGGCGGATGCGACACTCAAGCCGCTCCCGGGGCGCAGTGAGATTCCGCAGTCGGCCAAGTCGGTCTGTCCGGCTGATGCACCAGTGAAGAGCTTCAACGTCTCGGCCATCGACAAGGCGATCCGCTACAACAAGGGGACGCCCGGGACGATGGAAGTCGACCTGGAGCGTAAAATGGTGCTGGGGAACGAAAGCGGGAAGATGTACGTGCTCGAAGGCGAAAAGACCAAAGTCGCGTCGGGCAACCTTGAGCCAAGCCCATTGACGCTCCACGTGAACGTCGGTGACTGCATCAAGGTCAATCTGAAGAACGAGATGGCCAAAGACCGCGCAGGGTTCCACGTGGATAATCTCGCCTATGATCCGAAGGAGTCCATGGGCATCAATGCGGGCAACAATCCCGGCGATCAGACGGTCGCGCCGGGGCAGAGTAAGACCTATACGTTCTACGCTCATCCGGAGTTCGGGGAGAACTCGGCTCTGATTCAGGACTGGGGGAACGTGATCGAGAATCCGCGGAACGGACTCTTTGGTGCCGTCATCATCGGTCCGAAGGGATCGCAGTATCGCGATCCGGTGACCGGCGAGGATGTGGGCCAGAAGAGCTCGTGGAGAGCGGATGTGATGGTCGATCGGACGGTGTCAGGAAACGAAAAGCGGCAGAACTACCGCTCGTTTGCGCTCCTGTTCCAGGACGAAGATAATATCATCGGGACCAGCTTTATGCCGTACATCCAAAAGGTGGCCGGTGTGACGGCGGTGAACTATCGGTCGGAGCCGACCGATTACCGTACCGAGAAGGGCTGTGCCTACAGTGAAGTGTTAGCCTGTGTAAAGACGGGTGACCAGCCGGTGACGCCGACGATCGCCGCGCACGTCGGAGATTCGGTTGTCATTCATGTGCTGGGTGCCTTCAGTGAACAGGTGCAACTCTTCAGTGTGTCGGGTCATGAATGGAAGCATGAACCGTACATCAACGGGGCGGACCTCGTGAGCACCATGGAGTTCGGTGGGTCCGAAGTCATCAATGCCTGGCTGCACGGCGGAGCCGGCGGACCGAACGGGATTCCCGGTGACTATCTCTGGCTGAACCAGCGTCCGGGCTATCTTGATGCCGGACATTGGGGAATGCTGAAGGTCCTGGACCGAGACAGTCGTGCGATCCTACCGCTGAGCGGCAAGGCTCCGGCTACACAACATGCCGAGGGTAAGTCTTCAGCAAAGTCCCTCCCGGTGTCTATGAAGGCGAAAGCCAAGTAGAATACCGACGTGGAGACGTAACAGGCGGGGGAATCCGGCTCGGGAGAGCTGGGTTCCCCCGTTCATTTGTCGTCAGTAAATGATAGCTTGAACCCAGCTCAGCCATACGGTAAAAGAGCTGATGGAAGCGCGAGCACGGCCTGTCTCGATTGGCTTGTTCTTGGTTTGGCTCCTGTCGATGTCCGTCGGCAGTCTGCCGGAGTCCGCCACGGCGCTCGATTTTTCAGGGGATCGGATCGTCAAGCGAGGGAAGTCCGTGGTGATGGCGCACGTCAACGCCAAAGACGATCGTTGGCGATTCGAGTTTTCCATACCTCAGCGAGGGGCCAGCGTGATCATCGTCCGAGTGGATCGTGGCACGGCCTGGTTGATCTTCTCCAAGCGGCGACTCTATCTGGAAGAGCCAATCGCGAATGACCATCGGTTAGAGGTGAGCGAGAGGATGCCGGGCGAAATCTCGCGCGAATTTGTGGGAGACGAAATGCTCAACGGGTATCCGACGGAGCTGTTCGAGGTCACAGTTGCAGAAGAGGGGGAAACTCGGCAATACTATCGGTGGGTGACCAAGGTTCAGCGGTTTCCGATGAAGACCGTGAGCAAGCAGGGAGAATGGTCGGAGGAGTTTCGCCGGTTGATCTTTACCGAACAGTCTCGATTCTTGTTCGAGCTGCCACAGCGATTGGATCCAGCCAGTCCACCCGCAAACATGCAACCGACTTCGAATAATCAGTGATGCAGGAGGGATTGGGATGAAACGAATTATCTCGGCGGGGCTCTGTCTCGCAATTTGTGCGTCCATGGTCATAGTGGTCGGGTTTCAAACGGATGCCTGGGCGTATGAGTCAGGGACCGTGATAAATGGGGCAACAGTGCAAGGCAAGATCACGTTTACGGGAACCGTGCCGGAGCCGAAAGCCTTCGAGCTACGTCGCTACTATGACCGCGAGTATTGCGCGACTCTTTCAGACGGAAAGGGACATCGCTTCCTGAAGGAAGTCAATGTCGGCCAGGATGGTGGTCTCAAGGATGTCGTGGTCGTCATCGAGGGCGTCGAGAAAGGCAAGCCGTTTGCCTTTGCCGATGCCGAAGTGGAAGCGAGTCTCTGCCAGTTCCTGCCGTTTGTCACCGTGGTCAGCGACAAGCGTCGGGTTACGGTGTTTAATCGAGATCCGGTGTCCCATGACATCCAAGGGTATGCGTACGATCAATCCGGGGTGGATATCGTCCTTCATCGGCCGGCGTTGCATGTGAGTGGAACAACCGACATGGTTCAGCTGGTCAAGGGGAGGAAGGTGTTCACGATGCAGTGCGGCATGCATCCCTACATGCAAAATTGGGGATATGCCATCGATAATCCCTACTATGCCGTGACTGGTCCTAATGGGGCGTTCACGATCGGCGATCTTCCGGTTGGGACCTATCGTATCAAGGCTTGGCATCCAATTCTTGGGATCCAAGAGCGTGAGATCACGGTAAAACCCAATGAGGCATTCACCGTCGATTTTCTCTTCGAGACGGGCCAGCCGGTGAAGTGATGTCAAAGCACTTTGCACGGTTGATGGCGGTCGTGATTGGAGGAGTCCTCCTCTGTGGGGCTTTGATGGGAGACACGGCTGCCTCGGCAGCATCCTCAAGGGAAATCCAAGATCAAGGCAAAGCCATGGTCAGAGATGCTGAAGAGATGGTCATGCATGGTGGGATGGGCGACGGGCATGCAATCTTGCATCACTGTGCCGAAATCGCGAAACAAGCTCAGGCCATTCTCAAGGCATTGCCCTCGGCTGATGCTCACGGTAAGGAAGCCGTGCCACACTTGCAGGATGCGATCAAGCACTGCACACGGGTGGCTGAGATGGGGGATAAGGTTGATCCAGGCGCCAGCTTGAATCCGGCCGTGAAGGCCAGGGCTGCAGTCAAGGAGGCGATGAAACATCTGCTGGCCATGAAGGACGGCGGCGCGTAGCAGGCGTTGAAAAAGCGCCGCGAGTTGCGTTCTCACCTCGAATGCATCCTCAACGTAGCTCTGAAGCTACGCCTCCGGTGCTTTCCTCGGCTGTGGCCTTGCTGGCGACGTTTTTGAACGCCTGCCTTAGTGGGCTGGCTGATAAGAGTGGTTATTTCGGCACAAGTGGACTTACCGCATTCTGATCTCGCCCAGGCTGGTACGTCTCCAGCATCTTTCTGATTGTCGGCATGACCCGATCCTCAGCTGAACGCGGAACTTTGACGCGTATGCCTCGTCCTTCGTTCCGACCCAACGAGAAGATGTGGTGTTCGATGATCTCTCCATCCTTGTCGTCCGTATATGTGAAGACAAGCTCTTTCCCTGGGAATCCTGCAAGAGATCGCTCCTGATCCGGTTGCCATCGGAGCATAATCTGTTTCTTTCCGTAGATGTCTGTGATGATGCGATGGTGGGCTGAGGCGAACTCGTCGAGCGTCTGCCTGCCTTCAGGGCTGCTCCCGCTGATCACATTCATATGGCCGGATACAGCAACGAGGCTCTGTTCAATAGGAGGGTACAGTATCACACCGACTCCGTCCGGCATTGGGTTGCCGAAGCGCCACCCATCCGGATAACGAATGGAGAACCCAAATCGGGCGTTGGTGTAGAGTTTCCATTCGGTGTCATCGGTTTTCTCAGTCACATCGGCATGAGTGGGGATGGCGCTTGAGGTAAGACCGAGCGCAAGCAGAAACATGAGAATGGAGCATCGAATCATCAGCATCGTCATAAGGCAGCTCTTTTCCTCTTCATTGGCGGACAGATTTAACGCAGCGAAACCCAATGGTGGCGGCGCGCTGTTCCGGCGACGCCCCGCTTCTGGTTGCGGTTCGCAGCAACGTCGGAGCGCTCTTCCATGACCCTCCTCGCACAACTTTGTAACGGCCATGCTTCACTCCATGTGGGTTACGGTCAGGCATGGTTGCATAGTAGTCGATCCCAAACCAATCGTCGACCCACTCGGCGGCATTGCCCGCCATGTGATGCAGGCCATAGGGACTTCGTCCCTCTTCACCACTTTCCACTGATGCGACGATAGGAATCTCATGCACATGGTACTGGCCGAACATGGCCAAGCCAGGAGCGGGAGGTTTCGGCCCCCAGGGAAAGAGGTTGCCTTTGTCGCCTCGGGCGGCTTTTTCCCATTCCGCCTCGCTCGGGAGACGTTTGCCCTGGCTGCGGCAAAAATCGGACGCCTCAGCCCAGGTGACATAGAGAGCAGGCCAGCGGGTTAGTGTCTCAGGCTGTACGGCATGGACGGTGATCATGTGCTCGATCAATTTACGCAAGTCGCGAGAAATGGGACGGTGCTGCCGGTGGAGCCAGCGTAGGAATTCGCCAAGACTGATCTCATCGCGATCGATTGCAAACTGGTCAAGCCAGACCAGGCGCTGCGGCTGTTCTGTGTCATCGTACGGGAGATCTAGGCTGAACAGGTCTTGGCCGGCCTTCGCCGTTCCCATCAAAAAATGACCCTCAGGGACGGTGGTCATGGGAGAACTGCGAGCCAGTGCCGCGATGTGTTCATCAGGCGATGTTTCCCATGCCTTTCCAGCCGTTGGATTCAATAATAATGTTATGAGTACTGCAAGAGTGAGAAGACTGAAATCAGCAATGGCAAGTCCCATGGCTCTTTGTAGGGAGACCATTGGCCAGGAGCCAATGGTCAAGGAGTACCATGATCTCGGAAAGTTCTTTGCTGGAGGACACTGAGAATTCTCTGCTCCCAGTCGGTTCTCATATAGCATGTCTTCAATCGCAGTGAGTTTGCAATTCTTTGCTACCATTTACTATTGCAATCCAACTCCTACCACGTCGGCACGGTGTTTGCCTGATAGAAATACATGAAACTTGGCACCTCGATATGTCCCATCATGCCCCACTTCTGAGGCTGATGTTGTCTAGCTGGTTAGACGTTATCACTGTCAGATTTCATAAAACCGTACTCATATAGACCTTGAGCGTTATCAATTTATTCGCAAGAGTTCATACGCTAAAGTATCTGCTTTTGCGAGTGAAAATGTTTTCCGACCTATGAATTGGCGGTAGATAATTTCTGTCGCCAATGCCATTTGATTTGAAATGGTACGGCTATTGCTTACGTATTGAAGTGCTGGTGAGGGGTTGGGTGATTTTGGACCGGCCTCCGAATGACCCATTCCTTCGTAAGAAGGAAACCTTCACCAGCTCTTCACTCTCCAGTGAATAGGGCCGGATCCAAGTTCGGAGGCCGGTTAAGCATTCATGATCTTCTTCGTGCTTAAGACGTCATCGGATCTGATGATGAGTCGAAAATGAGTCTTGACATTTTTAAAAAATAGAACGAACATATGCGCGCCTGAAGACGCGCGTTAATGTGGACTTTTGTCCGCCTGAAACTGCTAATTGAGTAAGGCGTCTATTCAGCAGAAAAGAGAAAGACGGAAGCGAGGGGAGGCCAAAGTGTGTGGGTTCTTCGTTCTAAACTCATCGAAAGGCAAAATCTGATAGGATAATGCCGCGATGTTTTGTAATGCCTCTCCCCAATCCTCCTTTGCAGCGCGAGGGATGAATTCTTCCGTTGACTTCTTTCTGCATAATCTGACGCAGTAGAGTGTTCTATTTAAAATTTAAGTGCCCCCCATATTGTGGCATGGGCTGAATATGAGTTTCAGACTTGATGTCCAAGGGCGACTGATGATTAAGCTGAGCTCTGGGAGCATGGGAGAGTGTGGTCACTGTAAATTAGAAGAGAACACGTATCTATCGTGGAATGCGTGGAGTCAAAATTACTCACGTGAAAGCAGAGTCAACGGTTAGTAGGGTGTGCTAGGGAGTTGTGGACCACTCACGGAGTGTAACTGTCTGCGCAATAGCGCAGACTTAAGCGAGGGGAGGCCAAGTATGGGAGTTTCTTTATTTAAACCTCTTAAAGGACCGAAGCGATCAGGTATCGCGCGGATGCTCCAGGCAGTGTTGTTTGCTGGGGGTCTGATTGCGGCGCCGGGATTGTTTGCTGCCGAGTCGGGGGTTGCTCCTCATGGGGGGCATGCGACGCCGGTGGCAATGCCGGGCTGGGCCCAGCAGTTGAAGGGGCAGACGGTTGTTGAGAATGCCATCGAGGGGCGCGCGGACAGTGCGCAAAAGATGGAGTTGCAGCATCACCGGTTGATGGAGAAGCTGGAAGTACAGGCTCAGCAGGATGCGAAGGCTCAGCAAACTTCCGGCGGGTTCAACGGTATGTCGATGATGCATCAGTACATGGGGCAGGATGGAAGCAGCTTCCTCCTCATGACGGATGCTGGAAAGGGTGAACCGGTTTTGAGCTCGGGCGGGAAGTGTCCTGCCGGAGTACCAACTAAACAGTTCGATGTGTCGATGGTCAATATCGAAATCACCTTGAACCGTTGGCTCGATTTTTACCCGGGCTATATGTATGTGTTGACGGAAGATCTTCCCAAGGCCCGTGCAGAAGAAGCAAAAAACAAGGAGGCACGGGAAAAGGACGGATATGACCCAGGTGCCGTCACCACCGGATTGCAAGGTGATGTGATTCAGCCGCTCGTCATGCGGGCAAACCCTGGGGATTGCGTGAGGATGACACTGCGTAATCAAATGGAAGGAGAGGATGGGAGTCTCTTCATCCAGGCGTCCAGCATGGTCGTGGCCTCGACTGGGAAACCAGCCACCACGACGAACCCCGATTCCATCGTGGCGCCGGGCAAGGCGCAAGAGTTTGAATGGTATCTTCATCCGCAGATGCAGGAGGGGGTGCGCCAGTTTCACTCCTTCAGCCATGACCGCGAACTGACGGTGTTGGGGCTCTTCGGGGCTTTTGTTGTGGAGCCGAAGGGTTCCAAGTATGTTGATGCGTTGGGAAGTGGGGGGCCTGCACCAGAGGTGAAGAGTGGCTGGCAGGTCAATATTGATAACGGGTCAGGACCGGATTTTCGTGAGTTTGTGCTCTTCTATCATGAAATCGGCGACGAAGCATTCCGCCCACTGAACAAGAAGGGTGACTTTCTCCCTCAGCGTGATCCGCTGACGGACGCCTATCGTCCCGGTGGTCGTGCGATCAACTATCGCAGTGAGCCGTTCGGGATCGATCAGATGCATCTCCAGCACGAGTATTTCGGGTTTGAAGATGAATCGATGGCCTATAGCTCCTATACGTTCGGCGATACGCCGACCACGATCGCCCGTGGCTACTTAGGCGACCCGGTTAAGTGGCGGGTTGTTCATGGTGGTTCAGAGGTGTTCCATTCCCATCATCCTCATAGTGGAACAATTCGGTGGCAGCGGAGCCCAGGCACCGAGCCCAACAATCTTTGGGCGATGGGTGCGGATGGGCCGGTGAAGTATCCGATCGTGAGAACGAAGTCGGATCGTGTGGATGTGGAAGTTATCGGGCCATCAGAAGCATTGGATCTTGAGCCTGAATGTGGTGGCGGCGGTTGTCAGCATTTGGCAGGGGAGTTTCTCTATCACTGCCATGTGGCCCACCACTATGTGGCCGGGATGTGGGGGTATGGTCGGTTCTACAATACACTCCAAGCGGGAGCGGCACACACGGACAGCATGCCTGATCTTCGGGAATTGCCTGACCGTCAAGGCCGAATGAAGCTTGGTGTCTCTTCGGACAAGTTGATCGGTACCACGGTCGATTGGTTCGGAAAGACGTTTAAGATTGTTAATACGGGTCAGAAAACGAACTGGAAGTCCGATCCAGTGGTAGTGAATATCAAGGATTGGGTGGAGATGTTCGTTCCAGCACAGGGAAAGCCAGGCCATACCGAGGACGAGAAAGGACAGATCCTTGCCTATGATTCGACGGTGTGGGACTGGAAGTGGGATGGAAATGTCGCGCGCGGTGAGCGGGAAAGTACCGCGCAGAATCCAAAATATTCATGGGCAGCCAAGTGGGATGACAGCACCAGGCCTGCCATTCTGTTCGATCCGACTACAGCCAAGATGGCGTGGCCGTTGTTCAAACCGCATTTCGGAAAACGTGTGCCGTTCTCAGCGAACCACAGCGGCGCGCCATGGCTGGAACCGATTCACCAGGATGAAAATGGCGAGCGGACCTCCGAGCCGGCCAAGCCGGGTGAGCAGGGCCGATGGAGCCTCTGTCCGGATAATGCGAATCGTAAGCACTACAACATTCACTTCGTGCGGATGCCGATCACTCTGGCTAAAAAGCAGGGGAAAGAGCCGGCCATGGTCGACAAGGACGGCTTGATCTACGTGCTTCATGAAGAAGAGCGTTTGACCAGAGCGAATGAAGATCTGAAGCTCCCCGCAGTCATTCGTGCCAATGTGTATGACTGTGTGGACGTGCTTCTGACAAGTGAGTGGGATGACGACGACTTCACGAACTTTCAGTCGTCCAAGATCAACATCCACCCCCACTTCTTCCAGTTCGACACGGGGAACTCGGATGGTGTGATCTCAGGGTTTGAGTATGAGATGTCGGTCCGACCATTCACCATGTGGGGAAAGAAGACCAAGCATGGGTTGCCGGCGCCGATGGTGGCGAAGCTTGAGGGCGCAGTGAAGGCTGGAGCGAAATCGTTCAAGATCAAGATGGCTCCAGGTGCCACGCCCTTCCATGTCAACACCGAAGTCATGGTCGGTATGGATTGTTTGGAGAAGGGGAACGATCCGACGGCTTCGTTGCCGCGGGACAAGAGCTGTCAGGAGGTTGTCCGGATCAAGGAGATCAAGGGCAATCAGGTTACGTTCTATAAACCGCTGAAGAATAATCACCCGGCGGGTGATCTGGTATCGCCAGAGTTTGTCCGCTATCGGTGGTGGGTCGACGTGGACATGGGGACCGTGTTCTGGCATGACCACGCCTTCGGTGCGACGACCTGGCCGCATGGCGGGTTCGGCGTGACGATCGTGGAACCGTTCGGATCCACGTATCATGATCCAAAGAACGGTAAGTTGGTCTACAGTGGTCCGATCGCAGATATTCACAGCAACGAACCGATCGGGGCCGGCGTGAGTGGTAGTTTCCGTGAGCTGATGGTATCGATCCATGACACGGTGCCGCACACCGTGAACGTGATCGAGGCCGGTAATCCGCCAGGACAACCGGTAGAGGTGGCGTTGGAAGCCGGCAAGACCGTGTCGTTCCAGATGCCGGAAAAGATTCTGAACGCACCGAATAAGTACATCAACGGTGGAACGCATACGACCGGCAGCGGCTTTAATTTCCGCGCGGCTCCGTTTGCACAACGTCTGTCAAACAATCCGGATACCTCGAAGCTATTCAGCAGCGCGGTCCATGGAGACCCTGGCACGCCGTTGATTCGTGCGTATACAGGCGACACCTTGGTTGTCCGACTGTTGCACCAGCTCATGAATGAATCCCACGTGTGGACTATCTCAGGTCATACCTTCCTCACGGAACGGTATGCATCTGATGCCAATCGGAAGAACTCGATTCACGTTGGAATCGCCGAGCGGTACGATTTGGTCACAAAGGCGGGTGGATTTCAGGGTATGCCAGGTGACTATATCCATTTCAATGGCAGAAGTTCACATTTCGCGGAAGGTGGATGGGGGATCTTGCGAGTCCTGGACAAACAAGTTCCCGACCTGATGCCTCTGCCGAAGGGAACCAATCCTTTGAGCATTCCTGCCACGCCGAGCTCTGTCTGCCCGGCGGATGCACCGGTGAAGAACTTCAGTGTGGTGGCATTGGATCGCCCGATGAAGTTGAATCCAAAAGCACCGGATGCGATCGAAGTGGACTTCGAGCGGAAGATCGAAATGACCATGCCGGAAGGCAAAATCTTCGCGCTGGAAGGAGAAGCAACGACGGTATCCAGCGGTACGACGCCGAACCCGCTGACGCTACGCGTCAATTTGGGTGACTGTATTAAGGTGAATTTGACCAATAAGATGAAGGCGAGTCGGGCGTCATTCTTTGCGCCTGGGTTGGCCTTTGATCCGAAAGACAGCCAAGGTTTGAACGTCGGCAACAACGGCGGCGACCAGACTATTGGTCCAGGTGAAAAGCGTCAGTACACCTATTACGCACATCCGTCGAACAAGGAGACAACTTCCTTGGTGTGGGACGGTGGCAACATTGTGGTGAACCCACGGAACGGATTGTACGGCGCGATCATTGTCGGTCCACGGGGATCTCAGTATCGTGACCCTGTGAGCGGTGCGGATCTCTCACAGAAGAACGCCTGGCGGGCGGACGTGATCGTGGATACGGCGCTCCCAGAGAACGTCGGGAAACGGAACTACCGAGATGTCGCTCTCTTCTTCCAGGACGAGGATAACATCATCGGGACGGCATTCATGCCGTATGTGCAAAACGTCGCGGGGTTGACGTCGGTGAACTACCGTGCAGAGCCGTACAAGTTCCGAGAAGATCAGGGCTGTTCGCTGGGGAAGATTTTCCAACCTTGCGTTGTTGACAAGCCGGAAGATCCAGTGACGCCGTTGATCGAAGCGCACGCAGGTGACGCGGTCAGGATTCATGTGATCGGCGCCAATAGTGAGCAAAACGGGATGTTCGGAATCGAAGGTCATGAGTGGCCGATCGAACCGTACATGCCTGGTGCTGATATGATCAGTGTGGTGGAGTATGCCGGTTCTGAAACCCTCGATGTGTTCCTCCGTGGCGGCGCGGGCGGTCCGTACCGTCAAGTTGGTGACTTCGTGTGGTCGAATCAGCGGCTACCCTACACGCAGTCAGGACAGTGGGGGTATCTCCGGGTATTGCCGGCTGGTGATACACGGATTCAACCACTCGGTACTGGCGGATCCGCAGCCAAGCGGGCTGACTTTGCACCGCAACCTAAAGCTACTCCGACTGCGATGAAATAGCGGAACGGAGATAGTATCGCATCTGTGGGGGAGTCGCCTGTTTCATGCGGCTCCCCCACTTGTGTTTTTATTTACTGTCCCGGTACTGAGTATGGACGGTCGATTGAACGATCAGGGCGAACAAGGAGATCGTAATGAACGCGAAGTGGATTACATCGGTGCTAATGGGGTGGGCGATATTCTTGCTGAGTGGACCTGTGGCGGCGTATGAGGAAATCTCGGTTTCAGACGGTGGGAGCATTATGGGGACTGTGTATTTGGGGGGGCAGGTTCCTAAGCCGAAAGGTTATAACCTGACAACGTTGCCCGATCCCTTCTATTGTGGTCGTATCTCTGACGGGAAAGGTTGGCGAATCTTACAACCGTTTAATGTCGGGACTGGGGGTGAGTTTCGAGACGCAGTGGTCTATCTTGAAGGTATTGAAAAGGGAAAGGCGTTTGAAGAGGCAGGCATTCCACAGATTGAGGCGAAGGACTGTTTATTCCTCCCTTTCACGACAGTCGTGCGAGATGACCAATCTGTGACGGTCGTCAACATGGATCCCGTCATGCATGATATTCAGGCGTATGAAACCTCTCATCTTGGTGCACGAGTGCTGTTCAATGTTCCGCTCCCGATGAACCCACAGCACCCTCGAAACTTTAAAGATCGCAGCGATGCGGCGATGTACCACAAGCACATGGCCGGTGCCCCAATGAAGCAATTGGTGAATCTCAGCAAAGGGCGCAGAATCTTCGTCATGCAGTGCGGTTTTCATGCCTACATGGAGAGCTGGGGGCTGGCGGTCAGCAATCCGTACTTTGCCAAGACGGACGACGAGGGACGATTTGCCATCACCAACGTTCCTCCAGGCACCTATAAGTTGGTTTTCTGGCATCCCTATGTAAGGACGCTGGTTGAGCAAACCGTTACGGTGCGTCCGAGAGAGACCCTGGAAACGACGCTGATGGTCGAGGCTCCAACTGGGCGGCTGTACGCCAATGAGGTCTTAGAACACGACTATGTCCGTTACAATGTGACGGAAGAGACACAGAAGGAGATTGAGCCGATGATCCAGAAGCAGAAGCGCTAAAGGGCGGATCGATGAAAGTTCGGGGGGCGACCCTATCACTCGTCAGTTTTATGAGGCGCACATGCGTGATGGTGCTGTGTGGTCTGGTATGGCTCATTGCTGTCTCGGCAAGGGCTGATCATGAGAGCTCGAAGCAGCCTTCGCTGTGGACGCCACGTGATGAAGCGGAGCGGTTGGGGGTGATGGAGGTGCCGGGGGGAATGGTGTTGGTCCCGGCAGGACCGTTTCTCATGGGAAGTGATCCGCGAAAGGACCGAGCTGCCGGTCCGCAGGAACAGCCACAGCACGAAGTCTATCTCGACACATTCAAGATCGACCGGTTCGAGGTGTCAAACGTTGAATATCTTAGATTCGTGCTGGGGACAGGAGCAGATTGGCCGAAGTTCTGGCGGGAGAACCCATTTCCGGAAAAGGCCGCACTCCATCCCGTGATTAACGTGAGTTGGCATGAAGCCGATGCCTTTTGCCGGTGGAGCGGGAAACGGCTTCCCACTGAAGCCGAATGGGAGAAGGCCGCACGTGGGGGGGACGGTAGGATTTTTCCGTGGGGTAACGAACCGGCCGGTTGGATCAAGAGCAATATTGCCCATCCTGGTTCGAAGCGAGGATTCAAGTACCCTCCGCTCGCCAATATCAATCGCTATGACAAAGGTGTCAGTC
>NZ_JBUBKD010000029.1:0-29451 GCF_054902215.1 Nitrospira sp. CMX1
TCTCACGTCGGGTCGTGCCGCTTCCGGATCAAGCCAAACTGATACGGGTCCAGGGAAGTGCGACGAACGCGGGCGCTGTGCGAACGACAGTGGAGGGGGCAGAGCGTGTGCTGGTAACACTTGGTGTGAAGAGCCCTCTGCCGACTACGGTGTTCTCAGACTCTGCTCGAACCTTGCTTCAAGTGCTGAAAGAGCTTGGTTCCTCGCCGACCCTCATTGTCCTCACTGGTTTTGGAGCCGGCGATAGCGGGAGCTACAATTCATTTCCTATGAGGCTTCTCTTTTCGTTGGTGCTCAAGCAGGTCTATGTGGACAAGGGGGTGCAGGAGCAGCTGATTGCTGCCGGAGATCCTCGGTGGGAAATTGTGCGGCCAGGCCGGTTAACCAACGACAGCATGACTGGCCGGTATCGTGTTCTCAATGAGCTAGTGGAAGGCATGAAGGTGGGAGCCATTTCTCGTGCTGATGTGGCGCATTTTATGGTAACTCAGGCGGAGCAGCCGACATATCTCGGCAAGTACCCGGCATTGACCTACTGATAGTAATCTTGAAAGGGAAGGTTTCCGTAGGGAAGCCGTGAACGAGGCCTTGACCAACTTCATTATGGCGGTTTGTCACCCTTCGGCAAGCTCAGGGGCCAGAGCGCTGCCGAGGGATGAGCATGCCTGAGTAGCTATCTCGTTGCGAACTAAGACGCTTCACGCCTCACTGTTCGACCCTTCTCGTTTCGGAACGGTTCGTCCTTCTTCGAGATCTTGCAGATCAGACCAGGCGGTAATATCAGTGCGGGATGAGTCGACGGCGGCGAGGTATTTCTTGAATTTCGCCGCACTCTCCGGAGAGCTTGGTCCCCGTGCCAGTAACCGATGGTTCCAGCCTTCTAATTCTGCCGGCTGATATGGTTGTGCGTTCCGCTGAAACCATGCCAGGACCCCTTCATCAGTGTCATTGGCTTTCACGGCAGCCGTAAACTGGTCGCTGGTGAGCCTGGCGAACTCCAATAGCCGTTCATCCATTGGGCAGGGATAGATATACTCACCTTCCGTTCCGGCCAGGACTGCTCGGCACTTGTCGATCATACGCGCAAGATGGGCATACCCCGCCAGCGTGCATTTCATGCTGCGGGGAAACTCTTTTCGCAAATCCATCGTTACAGCACAGTGTGGTTGGTGAAGGTCAGCTGTTTGACCACAACCTGGTTGCTCTCATAGGTGATGATCCGCCTGGTGGCCGGTAGGTCGCAGGCACTGATACGGATATGGGTATCGGTGAAGCTCTCGACATTGGTCAGCGTGCCGTCTGTTGGTGAATAGTAATAGACCGTGTACTTCGTCGTGAGGTTCTTGTGATCTTTCGTGACGGCACTCTCTTCTACGTTGATGGTAAAGGCGAACGGATTCATACCGGGGTGGGCCATCTTGCGGTTGATTTGGGTAATACGATTGTCCTTAAGCCGGTAGTAGGAATTGGAGCCATGGATCGTGAGTTTGACCCCCAAAGGATGCCCATCCTCTTCCATTGTCAGGGTGTACTTGCCGTCTGATTCATCGAAGCTCCGTGGGCCACGATGGACCGCAATCATTCCCAGTTGTTCTTGTGCCCATTTTTGAATGTCGCCATCGGTGAGCTGGACCGATACTTCACGAGGGCTTTTCACCAAGATAGAACCGGCGGTTTCTTTTCCGTTCACATTCACCGTGAGGTCGGCGGTAAATCCTTGGAAGCCCTGGGGCCATCGAGCGGTGGCCTCGAAGGCACGGCGAAGCAGGTCTCGAGCCTGCGGGTCATCCGCGACAGTTGGTGGAGTATGCTGATGTTCCATATCCAAGCTCCTCTCCGAATGGGTGTCAGAATTGTGTAGACTTGTTATACCGGTTGGTGGAGGTCCTCCTCAAGGGGCTTGTTTCTGTCACGGAGATCTTCTTTGAGATTCACAAGAAACCTTCTATTCTGATATACTCCCTTAATTTCCTTGGGCTTGGGTGTTCAATCGTCGAGAACCTTACCGGCTGGGGGTTGTGGACTAGAGAGGATGGGCATGGAACGACGAGCTGCTTCGCATACCGAAGAAGAAGAGATGAACCAGCGTCGAAAGCTGCTCAGTGCGGCGAGACGCGGCGATACGAAAGCCATCAGCAAACTCTTTGAATTGTATCAAGTGCGTGTGCTCAGCGGAGATCAACTGGCGAAAGTCAACCGCACGTCCACCTATATGGCACCGGTGAAATCTTCGTCCGGGAGTAGGTCCAGGGCTGCTGAGAAAACCGGCAAGATGGAGCAGGCAAAGGGAGGCAAGAAATCACTGAAGCCGACGGCGTCGTCCGAGAAATCTTCTAGCAATGCAAAAACGGCTGCAAAGCCCAAGTCGAAATCGAAGTAGGTCGTCCGGAGCGCTATTGGACAACAACCTTAAGCCCTCCCCCCGCAAGCTTGGCTGCAATATCGTCTGCCTGTTCGGTTGATCCGGTAAAGACGATGGCTTCCCCTTCGTGATCGATGCGATAGGCGAGTTCAAAGGCTTTTGCTGAGGTCATACCGGGGATGAAGCGGCAGAATAAGTCGATGACTTGCTTGTAGGTATGGCAGTCGCAATTGTATACCACAACACGGGATTCAAATCCGCTTCCGGCGCCGGTATGAACCTCCTCTCCAATGTCGGGAATAGTTTCTGGTGTGGCTGGTATTGGCATGCAGCGGGACTTGTCGCACGTACGAGGAAGCGCGTCACTTTCTCAGTTTGGTGTTCGGATGACGTTCGGGATTGTCACACCTTGTCCATATCGATGACTTCCGTCGCTTCCCACAGATTTCTCGACTCGGCGTCCGCCAGATCCTTTTCACGATCCTCGTCTGTTTCAACCCCAAAGCTTTGAAGGGGTTGAGACGACACGGGTTCGATGGTTGTGGGGGTGGATATGGGAGCACTCGCGACTTGGGAGCTGCGCCGTTTTTTTAATGGATCCATGTTGACCGGCATCGGGGTTCCTCACGACTCCATGGTAGTGTTCTCCAAACCTGATCAACTTGTCAATCGGCACGGGACTCCTGCTGGTGAGAATCCGGATTTCAGGCTGCGAGCGGCGTTTGCCTAGGCGGTAAGACCTCTCGGTTCAGAACAGGTGTTCGGCTACCGAGTCTGCATACCGTCGCCCTAGCGGAGTTAGCCAGAGCCGTTCGTGATCGACATTCAAGAACCCGCTTGCCAGCAAGTGATCGACTTCAGTATTCCGTTCGGCACCCGTGAGCACGTGTAGCGGCACTCCGCGTAACAGGCGTAAGCCGAATACGAGCGCATCACGGTTTTGCTCAGACTGTGAAAGGACGGTGCAATCGGTCAGGGGCAATCGGTTCCCATTCAAGTCGGTCACATACTGATCGAGGTCCGCTACATTGCCGAACCTGGTCCCATTCACATACGATTGGGCGCTTGGACCAAGGCCGAGATACTCACCGCCGGTCCAATACAGGAGATTGTGACGACAGTGCCATGTCGGTTTGGCGTAATTTGAGATCTCGTACTGGACAAACCCTGTCTCTGCAAGGATTTGTGCGGTTGAAGTCTCCATCTCCAGGTGAAGCTGGTCGTCGACCGCGGGAACTCGTTGTCGCGCGATGTCCTGAGCGAGTCTGGTTCCTTCCTCAATCGTCAAGGCATAACAGGAGACATGGGATGGGGCGAGAGGCAAAATCAACTCCAGGGTGCGTTGCCAATCTTGGAGCGATTGCTCAGGGAGTCCATACATGAGGTCTAGGTTGATATTGATGAACCCAGCTTCACGGGCCGCCTGAACAGCGGTGGCCGTATCCCGTACTTGTCCATGCCGCCCGATTGGGGCAAAGTCCTGTTCATTCATGGACTCTGCTCCGAAGCTGATCCTTGTGAAGCCGGCCTCTGCCAAGATTGTGAGACCGTCACGGGTGACGGAAGAGGGGTGAGCCTCCACCGTAATCTCCGCAGTTGGGCTGGTCGGCCAGGTTGTTTGTATCAATTTCAGCAGCGCACCCAGTTGATCGGGTGGAAGAGCGGTCGGGGTTCCGCCACCAAAATAAATACTCTGGAGCATGCGGCCTTGGAGCAGGTTCCGCTGGTCCTGTAGCCGAATTTCATGCGTGAGGGCCGCGTAGAAGCTCGCCATCCGATCGACGTGAGCGATTTCAAGGTAGAAGGCGCAGAAATGACAACGACGCCGGCAGAAGGGGATGTGAACATAGAGGCCAATATCTGCGGCAGACGTCATCGTTCAAAACTCAGCGGAACAGGTAGTGAGAAATCTTTGCTCACGACAATCTCGATCTCATCGCTCGGTGAGATACCTCGGTTCCGAATATGGGACGACCAGCCGCGCTGTTGCCGGAGGGAGTCAAACACCGACTTGATGAGCTGGGGTTTCATCCGAGTTTCCCATTCCCTGATCCAATTGGATTCGTCTTCTTCGCCCTCATATTCATCCGGGAAGGAAGCCTCGAGCGTGATTCGAAGCCGAAAGGTTTTTTCTTCCTGATACATCCTGACCCTCTCGTTGCGATTCTCTGGGGGCAACCGTATAATGGTTTGTATCACCAAGGAGTTGCTGAGTATGCCTATCTTCGAATATGTCTGTCGCGAATGCAATCACCGTTTTGAGTTGTTGATTCAGGGGGCAGCAGAAGCGGCGTGTCCTCAATGTCAGACGACGAAACTCGAGAAACAATTCTCGGCGTTTGGTGTGGGAGCGACGGCCAATTGGGCCCCCTCCGGTACTCCGGGCGCTTGTGGCAGTTGCGGTGATCCCCGTGGGCCAGGGGCCTGTTCGATGAACTAATCCGGCCATGGATACGATCGATGGACAGGCACTGAGCCGAGCGATCTCGACCATTTCGCAATCCGACCCTCTGATCAAGCTGCTTCAACAAGTACGAATGGGCCGTATGCAGGCCACGGATGCCGGTCTGCGTGCGATCACCGAAGCATGGCTGGGCACCTATGAACAGGCACTGGGTATGGATGGCTTCACGCAATTCGACTTGCGGCGGCTCAATCCTATCCCGAGACTTGCGGTACTCACGCAAGCCGGGGTGCTGTCCGATGAGCATCCTGGCCTGATCTCCTTGAAAGCCTGTTACGAGCGAGCGCTCAGTCGTGCCATTAGTGAGTAAGCTGCTGAGGTATCTCACTTCGCTTCTGTTGTTCTGCACCTGTTTCTTCTTGTCGGTCGCCGCACGATCGGAGGATGACCCAGGTCCTCGTCCGTTGCGAACGAGTTCCATTGCCGAGCTCGATCAGCTTCTCCCCTCCGGGACACATCTCCTACTCAATCAAGGTGCCATGGAATCCTTTCTTGCTGCGTTGGAAGGGACTCCGCCTGATTGGACCACGGTGTATGGCCGTGGTCATCATGACCCTGGTCACGACGAGCGGCTCTTCAATCTGAACCGTGAACGTGATGCGGCGCGTGAATGGAATCCCATATTGAAATGGCGGATTGCGTTTGTGTGGATCGGAGAGCTCTCGTCTTTCGATGTCGATGCCCGGTCATATTCGGTCGCGGTTGGACCGGAGTTGACCCCAACGAGCTGGGGTATGATCAGATTCAAACCTGAAGAGTTCCCCAGTAATTTGCGAGTGAGGCCAGACACGCACCTTGCTGATCGAATCGATAGGCGTCTTCTTCGCCATGAAGCGGTTCAGGTGTCCATCGTCATGGTTGGTACGCTCATCCCGACTGAGTCGGTCATCTACGACTTCTCCCATGACGATGAAGGCGTGGGGCTTATCATGCCGGTGGTGAGGGTTGAACAGGTCGAGGTCGTTCTTGTGCAGCCCTAAGCGCTATGGTTCAGCAAAGCTGAGGCATCTGAGTTGAGGATTCACGGATGACCGAGGTGCGATGCGAGTAGAGAGGATCGGTTACGATGCGTCTTTCGCACAGCGAAAGCCGATCCCGGTGGCGCGGTCGGTCGGCAAGGCGTAGTCACGGTCGGAGACGCGGATGTTTCGTGCCGGTTTGAGCCAAGATCCCCCTCGTACGACCTTGAGGAGCTGTCCCTGTGGGCCGTGAGGGTTGGAGAGTGGGGCGTTGAGATACGAGTAGGGCTCATACCAATCGTACACCCATTCTGCCGCGTTTCCGGTCATGTCGAGGACGCCGTAGGGACTAGCCCCTTGAGGAAATGTTCCGATCGGGAGGGTCAACACTTCGCCGTTGAGTCCATGCTCATGCGACACACGTGCGCCCTCGCCGGCTACCCAGAAGGCCTTCCATGCTGCGCTGTCCTTGAATTCGATTGTGTGTTTGGCCCAATAACTCGCACTGTTGCTGTAGAAGCTGTCCCAGTTCATGCCCCAGGGGTACCGGCGGCCGTCTGTACCCCGTGCGGCCTTCTCCCATTCCGCTTCGGTCGGGAGCCGTTTCTCTTGCCATCGGCAGTAGGCCACGGCGTCATGCCAACTGATATTGACAACCGGATGTTGTTCGCTTCCGGAGAGTGGTGTTGCCTGATGCCACAGGTTAAATGAGGGGGTGATGTGGCTTGGCGGAGGATGTCCGGTGCCGTCGATAAATTGTTTGTACTGGGTATTGGTGACTTCGTAGCGATCAATAGAAAAGGACGCGACATAGACTAAGCGTTGCGGTCGTTCGTCATCATAGCTCAGGCCGTCCTCCGGGCTGCCCATGAGAAACTCTCCGGCTGGAATCAACACCATGTCGGGGGGGACTCCCGTCTCGCCCATTGATGCGTGACCGGTGAATGTGAGAAAGAGCATGCAGCAGGCGAACCGTCGGACGCTCATCAAGGCTTGGTGATCCCGCAGGATTTGGCGACAGCATCACGATACTTCAGCCAAAGGGTGAGGCTCTTACGAAGGCAAGTCAGGACCGATTCTCTGATTGCCGGTGGCGCGTAATTGACGACCATGTGGTAGGCGTCGTGACGATGTCCGGCTTCGACAAGCTGGTGTGCACGGATCAGATCCATCCGGCTCGGGTGGATCCCATGATAGCGGACAAGGGGATGGACGTTGATGAGGGACTCGATGTCTTTCGCGCGTTTCCGTCTTGAGGGAGCGGTGAGCTCTGTGCGGTCCTTGACACTTCCTTCCACGAAAATCGTGAATGTGGCCGCGCCCAGGACCCATTCGCGGTGATGGGACATACGGTCAAGCCAGGCTCGGTAGGTGCGGGCCTCAGGAAGAAGATGAAAACGCTCAAAACTGCTGCGGCTGAATCGGAGCCCTTCCATCATCGTCAAGAAGAGTTCTGGATGAGACGTTCCCAACGAAAGACCTCCGGTTTCCTCCTCGTAGATATTTTCAGCCAGCATGTGACGTGCGGAAGTGGGTGGATTTTTCCCGAGAATTCTGGCTAAGAAGATAGGGAAGTCACGAACGTAGACGCCGTATTCTTGTTGAAAGTGAAGCTTCAGTTGGGCATGGGTGAGTCGTCCGGAGGCAAAATGATCCCAAGCCCAATGGTGCTTGTTGTCCATGAGCTGGAGCAGCGATTCAAGAAACGCCGACTTCGTCATGTAAACAGACATGATGCCTTGCCTCTTTGAGGTGGTGTCGCTACAATTCGGAACCCAGAGGAATAGAGATGAAAGCCATTACCATCCAGAATCCTGATGAGATCCTGACGCTCTTGGCCGATGTGAGTCTTCGGGGAACAGGGTTTACGACCGACTCGTTGCTCGACTATGTTTTAGAGGAAGGATTCACTGAGCCTATCTTCCTCAATGCCAGCGGCGAGGATCCCACCGCATTTTTTAAGGACCAGCCGAATGCCTGGGCGATCTACCAGGTTCGGGAATGGAAACGTGTCCTCACGATTTCAGGCGGCCCTGGTCAAGAGCGGCGTGCTCGTATTACGGAAACGCCGTAAAGTCTGGTGTAAGTGTAAAACGGGGATGAGGAAAGTGCAATCGATGAGCAGGTTTCGGAGGTGAGCACGCTATCAAGGGAGTGATGATGAGGATGATCCATCTCATGAATGCGCAAGACGTTGGAGAGCTCGCCATGATCAAGAGCTTGCTGGACGGCAATCGTATCGCCTATGTCGTCCATGGCGAACATGTCAGTAGTCTCTATCCCGGAATGCCGTTCGTTGGGAGCCGGGTGATGGTTGATGCCGCTGATCATGCCCGTGCGGAGGTGCTTCTTGGGCGGCTTCGGCTTTCGATCCGAGAAACATCATCTTGAAAAAGAAGATGATAGAGGGATTCTCTCAGTAGGGCCGGTTTTTGGAATGATGTTCGAAAAGATTATCCAATATAGCCACAGGCTTATACTTCGTGTGGAATCTCGCCTACCAATGACGCTTCATGTGTAAGTACGATGCGAACATACAACTGCCGGACTCTGCTTAGGGCTGGATTTTCGGGTGCGGCTTGTCCGTGGGGAAGTCACGGGCTTGGCGTTCACGAGATCCTTCGTACCATCCCCCCTTCAGGACGCCCTCCTCGAAATAGAGGTAGCGGTGGCGGACAACTGCAGTACTTTCCCAATCTTCGAAGATCCATTCCTCTTGCCGTATTCCATCCTTCGTGAAGGTCGTATTGATCGTCTGCGGGCCGCCCCAGGCTTGTAACACCTGATCCTTGCTCATTCCCACCATGACGCGATGTTGTTCGATGTGCTTACGAAAATCAGGATCGCCGAGTTGCACAATCATCGGCCATACCACCGCCATGAGGACAAAGAGAACAAGCCCCGTATAAATAATGATTCGCACAGGGCGACGGCGAATGAAGGAAGGTTCATTTGTGTCGGACTTGAGGGACATCGGTTGAGAATCAGCAGCCATAGCGTGATAGAAAGTTGGAGATGCTAACAGCGCACTCACTCCCGAGTCAAGGAAGTGACGGTAATGTGTAGTGAAATCAATGGGATGAAAGGTAGGCTATACTTAATTACGGAGAGGGGCTGGGATGTCCTGACAGGTTTCAAGGCAAGCCTATCACGGTCACGGTTAAGGGTGGGTAGATACATGATGGTCAGACGGTACTGTTGGATGTTGTTCATGTGGCTCTGTGTCGTACTGGGGCAGGGGCTTTCTGTCGAGGCCTGGGCGGTAACGATGTATTCGTATATGGATGATCAAGGGAACCTGGTCTACACGGATACTCTGGAAACCATTCCTCAAAAGTATCGCGCGAAGGTGAAAGCACATGAACAGTCTGATCCGGTCACAAAGCCCCCTTCAACGTTGCATTCGATACAAGAGAAAGTCAAAGCACAAGCCAAGAACCTCGGCTGGGAGACGCCATCCGGTCATCTGGATGTAGAGGGGCTGGCTCCGGAGCAGTCGAAGATTCTGACTCAAGCCGGCATCGCAGCGGTGGTCCTGTTGCTCATCATCTTCTTGAGTAAAAACAGCCCGATGGTACGGCTATTGGCTCTGGGCCTATTGATCGTGCTGGGGATTGGTACACCCGTTCTCATGTACACCAGTGATGGAGGTCCGATGGATCGCATGAAAGAGAAAGCGGTCGCTGCAGGACAAACTCAGCAGAATCGACTCCAGCCCTCGCCGTAGCCTTCCCTATTCGGAAGCGTTTCTACGACAACCGCTGATACGCCACTGCGACACTACCCGTCACTCGTCGTTCGTGAAACGTCTCTCGTTTCGGAATGCGGGCGCTTCACGCTATCACGAGATAGATTTCACACGCGTGAAAGCAACATGAGAATGCCGCTGGCAGACTATGACCGACTACTCCGCATAGTGGGGAACCGGAATGGTCTTCAATGATCGCTGTGAAGGCACCGATTGCTTGTCGAACTGAGCAGAAAACGGGTTGAGGGTCGGTTCATGCGTATGTCGTAACCGCCTGGTGATGAACTCCACGCTCTGTGCTCCGATCTCGACACGGTCGATCAGAGCTTCCTTCGTTAGGCGGTCGGGAAGACCTTGCAGGGAGAAGAGCTGGAAGCAGAGGGTCCAATTGAGCTGATCCTTGCCCGGTTCCTTGACGATGAAGCGGGCGTCCGGTGAAGCAGATCCCTGAAACAGCAGCACCCAAATATTGGATCGAAAGGTGGGACTCGCTGGTTCTGTTGAGGGGTGGAATTCAGGAATCAGGAAGGGGAGGCGGGTGATGGGTACAGGGTGAGGAAATTCGATATCCACCAGTCGTACAATGAGCGGTCGATTGTCATCGTGATCATTCGGATCGACTGCATAGCTGAATGAATAGCGGATCTCGATCCCTTCACGGGTAAAGGTGTACACGTCCTCACCATTTTCCGGAGAGACCAGCTTACTGAAATAGGTGGCCCAATCGGTGATGGGATAATAAGTGAAGACCCTGAGCGCAGACTTACGATCACGTACTGCCTGCGGCCTACCGAGTTTTTCGTGCAGTTCTTTCTGTGAGAGTCCGAGGAAGCCGTCTTCGAAGTAGGGAGTTGCCGCCGTTGTTGCGGGGAGAGCGGCGAGCACGAGGATACAGAGGATAATGGAAAGCCTGGTGGAGCGGAGAATGATCGCGATGTGCATCACGCGCATCGTAGCGAGACATCCAAATTCCTGTCAAGAAAATGACCGGCTGCTTGCCGCGTCGGAAGGCCTTCCAGTATGATCGCCATGAGCCAGCCAACAACCATCCGGTCTTGAGAAAAGGTGAACATGTCGAGACAACAGAATGGGCCCATCGTGGATATGCTGAACGAACGGATCCTGATCCTCGATGGCGCGATGGGGACGATGATTCAACAGCGGAAACTGGATGAGGCGGCCTTTCGGGGCGAACGTTTCAAGGATTGGAAAAAAGATCTCAAAGGGCATAACGATCTGCTGAATCTCACGCAGCCGGCTGTCATTGAAGACATTCATCGGCAGTATTTGGAGGCTGGTGCGGACATCATTGAGACGAATACGTTCAATTCTCAAGCGATCTCGCTGGCAGATTACGGTATGGACCGACTTGGCTACGAGTTGTCCAAGGCCGGCGCCGACTGTGCGAGACGAGCCGTCGTTGCCGTGGAACAGGCACAGCCGGGCCGGCGCTGTTTCGTTGCCGGGGCGATCGGCCCGACGACCAAGACGTCGTCCATCTCTACCGATGTGAATAACCCTGCTGCTCGAGGGACGACGTACGAAGAACTGATGGCTGCGTATGGCGAACAGGTTCGTGGGCTGCTTGATGGCGGGGTCGATCTTCTATTAGTCGAAACTATTTTTGATACATTAAATGCCAAGGCCGCATTCTTCGCGATTCAAGCGGCGTTTGCCTCAGGGGCACGACGGGTCCCGATCATGGCATCAGTGACGTTCATTCAAGCCGGCAGCAACCGGGGAGTGACAGGGCAGACGGTCGAGGCGTTCTGGAATTCGATTTCCCATGTGCCGCTCTTGAGTGTGGGGATGAATTGTGCGTTGGGGCCGAAAGAGATGCGTCCTCTGATCGAAGAGCTGTCGCACATTGCGCCGATCCATATCAGCGCTCACCCTAATGCCGGCCTGCCGAATCCCTTGTTGCCGACCGGGTTTCCTGAGACGCCGGAAACGTTGGCCCCTCAGTTGCGAGACTGGGCGAACAATGGATGGCTGAACATCGTCGGTGGCTGTTGCGGTACGACTCCAGCCCATATTCAACGCATTGCAGAAGCGGTACGTGGTGTGAAGCCGCATGTGCCGTCGAAGGTTGAGCCGTATACGCGCTTAAGTGGCCTTGAAGCCGTGACAATCAGGCCTGATTCGAATTTTGTCAATGTCGGTGAGCGCACAAACGTAACCGGCTCACCGGCCTTCGCCAAACTGATTCTTGCTGGAGATTACGAGGCGGCCCTGTCGGTGGCGCGTCAACAAGTGGAGGGCGGAGCCCAGATCGTCGACGTCAACATGGACGAGGGTATGCTCGATTCCAAGGCTGCCATGGAAAGGTTCCTGCGTTTGGTAGCCTCCGAACCGGATATTTGCAAAGTGCCGATCATGGTCGATAGCTCCAAGTGGGAGGTGCTGGAGACCGGCTTGAAGAACATCCAGGGTAAGGCGGTGGTCAATAGTATTAGTTTGAAAGAGGGCGAACAGAAATTCATCGATCAGGCGACGGTGATTCGCCGTTACGGGGCGGCGGTGGTGGTCATGGCTTTTGATGAAAAGGGGCAGGCCGACACGCTCGAGCGAAAGAAGGAGATCTGTGCACGCTCATACAAGATTCTCACGGGGCAGGTCGGGTTTCCTCCACAAGACATCATCTTTGATCCGAACATCTTAACCGTGGCAACCGGGATCGAAGAACACAATAATTACGCCGTCAATTTCATCGAAGCAACGCGCTGGATTAAACGAAACCTGCCTGGGGCCAAGGTCAGTGGCGGGATCAGCAACATCTCTTTTTCATTCCGCGGCAACAACGTTGTTCGCGAGGCCATGCACGCGGCATTTCTCTACCATGCCATCAAGGCTGGGTTGGATATGGGCATCGTCAACGCCGGCCAATTGGCCGTGTATGAGGAGATTCCCAAAGAGCTGCTCGAGCTGGTCGAAGATGTGTTGCTGAATCGTCGGCCGGATGCGACCGAGCGGTTGGTGGCCTTTGCCGAAACGGTCAAGGCAAAAGGAAAGGCGGCGGTCAAAGACGACGAATGGCGCAAGGGGACGGTTGAGGAACGACTCTCCTATGCGCTGGTGAAGGGGATCACGGATCATATTGATCCGGACACTGAAGAAGCACGTCAGAAATATGCCAAGCCGATCGAGGTGATCGAAGGACCGTTGATGGCCGGCATGAACGTGGTCGGCGATCTGTTCGGGTCAGGCAAGATGTTCCTGCCGCAAGTCGTCAAGAGCGCGCGTGTCATGAAAAAGGCGGTGGCCTATCTCATGCCGTTCATGGAGGAAGAGAAGAAACGGTCCGGCAATTTTCAGTCACAAGGGAAGGTACTGCTGGCGACGGTCAAGGGGGATGTGCATGACATCGGTAAGAATATCGTCGGTGTCGTGTTGGGGTGTAACAACTACGAAGTGATCGACCTTGGGGTGATGGTGTCTTGTGAGAAGATTCTTGCGGCGGCTCGCGAGAACAACGCGGACATTATCGGTCTGAGCGGGCTCATCACGCCATCGCTCGATGAGATGGTTCATGTGGCCAAAGAAATGACACGCGAAGGGTTTAAGGTGCCGCTCCTGATCGGCGGTGCTACCACCAGCAAGGCCCATACCGCGGTGAAAATTGCACCCTCCTACGAGCCGGGCGTCGTGCATGTGTTGGACGCGTCTCGGGCTGTGGGTGTCGTGGGAAACCTTGTAAGTCACACACAGCGGGAAGGGTTCGTCAAACAAGTACGAGACGACTATGAGCGGATGAGACAATCGCATCGTGATCGTGGTGCCAAACCACTCCTTCCGATTGCCCAGTCGCGTGCCAATCGGTTCCTCTCCGACTGGGATCGGATCGATATTCCAAGACCGGCGACATTGGGAGTTCGAGCCATTGAGGACCAGTCGCTGGTCGAGCTGATGCCCTATATCGACTGGTCGCCATTCTTTCACACCTGGGAATTGAAGGGGCGCTATCCGACGATTTTTGAGGATCCGACCGTTGGGCCAAAGGCCAAAGAACTCTACGACGATGCGCGACGGCTCCTCGATGAGATTGTCAAGAAACGACAGCTCACAGCCAAGGGAGCATATGGCTTCTTTGCTGCCGCATCAGACGGGGATGATGTCGAATTATACGCGGATGCTTCGCGGAAGACCGTGCTCACGACGATCCATCACCTGCGACAGCAATCAGAGAAGCCGACGGGACAACCGAATCTCTCATTGGCCGATTATGTGGCACCGAAAGATTCAGGTCGGCAGGACCACATTGGGGCTTTTGCTGTGACAGCCGGGATCGGGGTGGATGACCTGTGTAAGCAGTTCGATCGGGATCATGATGACTACAATTCCATCATGGTTAAAGCCCTCGCGGACCGGTTGGCTGAAGCGTTTGCCGAATTTCTCCATAAGCGGGTCAGGGAAGAGTGGGGATATGGAAGGAAAGAACAATTGACGAATGAGGAGTTGATTCGCGAAAAATATCGTGGAATCCGTCCGGCGCCAGGCTATCCGGCTTGCCCGGACCATACGGAAAAGCGGTTGTTGTTCGACCTCTTGTCCGTGGAGAAGAATGCCGGCATCACGTTGACCGAAAGCTTTGCGATGTTACCGGCGGCCTCAGTCAGCGGATTCTACTTCGCTCACCCGGATGCGAAATACTTCGCTGTGGGCAAGATTGGGAAGGATCAAGTCGAAGACTATGCCCGCCGCAAGGGAATGGATCTTCGCACTGTTGAGGGATGGCTCTCACCGAATCTGAATTATGAGTCTGTGTGAAGAGGGGGGAGGTCGCTTGGTCTATGGTACCTATTTAGGCGACAGAGACCAAGTTCCACTCATGTCACAATAGTTCTTCGTTAAAGCTTCACCGTCAGCCAACCCATCACGCGTGTGCCAAGCAGATCACCGAGTGGATGTTCGCGATGGATGTCATTGAGTGCATTGAAGACGGAGATAGCTAGCTCCGCTTCACGCACATGGTCATCTGTCTGTTGTCGCCAGAATACGTATCCTAATCTGAGATTCAGCAAGTGATAGGCGGGAACCTGCTCTTGAGGAAGTACGGTCCCTGGCGGAAAGAAGGGGGCTAGGATTGTAAAGGCATCGGCCAGGGGATAAGAAGCGCTGCCCACACAGTGATACAGGATTTCTCCACTGAAGGAGGATTGCTTCACTCGAAGTCCAGCATTGAGTTTGTGGTGAGGATACCCTCGGCGGCTGAACCCGTTGGAGGTTTGCCCAATTTCTTGATACGCATAGTTGGCAAAACCAGAGAGCCAGGAAGTCAGGAGAAATTCAGCGCCGACCTCCCCACCGTAGACATCAGCCACACCGCCATTGAGTGGACGAACAGTATTCAAGGGGACGTTCGACACGGTTCTGAATGTGATGAGGTCTGAAATATGGTTGAAGAATCCGGTGACTCGTGTCCTCAAGCGGTGCTCCCACCACCAGCCTTGATAGCCCAGTTCATACGAAACGATCTGTTCGGGCTTGACGTCCGTCGACCCCACGATGGCGGACGGTATGAGGGGGAACCCAGGGAGCGTCACCGTGTTCAGCATATTGAGGCCGACCTCGGTGGCGGTTGGAGGACGATAGGCAACGGAGCCGGACAGCCGAAACGTATGGTTCGCATTCACATGGTAAATGATGGCGCCACGAGGCGATAAGGTGGGAGAAATATAGGTATCAAGATCATAACGGAGCCCTGTGCTTATTGCGAGAGAAGGCCAGGGCTGCCAATCTCCTTGCGCATAGAGTCCAAGACGATTCTCGGCCACCCGGTCACTAAGAATATTCGATGAATGAATGATGTGACGGAAGTTGGTCCCGATATTCACATTGAGTGTCTTCAACGGACTGAATCGGTACCGGGTTTCAGCATCATAGGTGTTCAGGGAATGCTCTTGATCCGTTCGTCCCGTTCTATCGGTGAGCGTGAGCAATGGGGTCAGCGGAGGGTACATACGAGCGTTCGTTTCAGAGAACAAGCCGTTCCACCAGCCACGGATCAAGAACCCACTCTGTTCGTAGCTGACAAGTGCATAGGTCTGGGAAAAGTGACTGTCTGCGGTCGCAGTTTGATTGATGATATCGTTGTAAGGGTTCGAACGTGTGAGCCCAGCCTCGGCCCTGATCTTTCCATCTCCCGAGAGATGATATTCGGCGATCCCGCCAATTCGTTGACCATTGAGTGTCGGAATGTCACGGTTGGACCAACGTTGTGTCTGCTCATGTCCTCCTGAGATGCGGTAGCTCCAGTTGTTGCCCGTCGTTCCAGCATGGACTGCATTGGTGAGCAGAGTACCGACCTCACCACCTGCCATCTGCAGTGTGGTGCCTTTCATTTCTTCAGGGGATTTGGTGATGATGTGCACCACCCCGTCAAACGCATTGAACCCATACACAGACGATGCCGGCCCCTTCAGTACCTCGATTCGCTTGATTTCCATCAAGGAGATCGGCAGCTGCTTCCAGAAGACAGTGCCGGATTGATCAATGTAGATGGAGCGGCCATCAACCAAAACGAGGAGCTTGTTCGCTGATAACTGATTGTTTCCACGCACGCTGACATTGAAGTCGACGGCATTGGTCTGCATGACTTCGAGGCCGGGAATCCGGCGCAGCACCGCAGGCAGATCCGTAGCACCTGAATGGAGAATATCTTCGTCCGTGATCACATAGACGTTTGACGGCGCCTCAGAAATCGGTTGTTCGTACCGGCTGGCGATGCTGATAGTTTCTTCCTTGAGATAGAGAGCTTCATCTTTAAGATGCTGCTGGGTTATGGAGGATGCTCGAGGGGTCGGGAGCGATGGCTCAGCCCAGCACAAGAGTGGGGTGCTCAGCCCATAGAGTGTGGTCGCAATTATCCAAACCCATCTCACGTGGATCATATCGAGCGAGACCTCACTGGCTGTGTCCGTGACGGGATTTGTTTTATCACAAGGCTCACCACATCGGAGGCACACCTCTTTGAGCCATCGTTCTGTTTTGATAGGCAATAAGCCCTTTTCTATATGAATCCATTTCGATACTGAATCGAATTGGATACGGTCCTGTACAACGGTGGTATAGGGACATTGGAGCTGTCGGTCTCGATGGGGAGAGCGCGTGTCGCTGGTTCTGAGTAGGAGAATGGATTCGGCATTTAGACGGAAGGGGAGCGATAGCTCACACTGTACGTGCAGCCAGTTGCCAGATAAGGAATATCATTTGCCGGCTTAAAATGGGGACGTTGAGCCGGTGAAAAAGTTCGACAGGAGCACAAAATAGAACAAGATGCATTGAGCGTAGACGTGATATAAGAGGCCCTGGCACAGTCTCTCAATGAAAGGAGTCGAGCTGTGATGGTGAAAAACATGGTGAAGTATGCCCTGGTGGTCTGCGGCGTGTTGGCGGCAGTCCAGGCCCAGGCGAATTTCCCCACCGTACCGAAAGAGACCTATGAGGCGCTGAAGATCGATCGATCGGCCTCGCCCAAGGAGCTGTATGAAGCGCTCCTCAAGCGGTACCTTGACCCCGCGCAAGGTGTAGGGAAGGGCAAGTATGGAGACTATTGGCAGCCGGTCTCCTTCAGCCGGTATTTTGATCCGCACACCTTCTATAAGCCGCCGCAAGCGGTGAAGGAAGTGGCCAGCCGCGAGCAGTGCGTGAAGTGTCACACCGATGAATCCCCGGGCTGGGTGGCGGCGTGGAAGAAGAGCACCCACGCGAACCTGGACAAGATCCGGAAGCTGACCCCGAAGGATGACACTTTCTACAAGAAGGCGAAGCTGGAGGCCGTCGAAGAGAATCTGCGGTCGCTGGGCAAGCTGGGCAAGGGGGAGAAGCTGAAGGAAGTGGGCTGTATTGATTGCCACGTGGCGATCAATACCAAGACCAAGGCAGATCACCGCAAGGACATCAAGATTGCCACGGCGGATACCTGCGGCGCCTGTCACTTGCAGGAATTTGCCGAGCGCGAGTCCGAGCGGGATACGATCACCTGGCCGAAGGATCAGTGGCCGAAGGGCCGTCCGTCTCACGCGTTGGATTACAAGGCCAACGTGGAAGTGGAAGTCTATGCGGGCATGCCGCAGCGCGAGATTGCCGATGGCTGCACGGGCTGCCACGTCAATCAGAACAAGTGCGATACCTGCCATGCGCGGCATGATTTCAACGTGGCCGAATCCCGGAAGCCGGAAGTCTGCGCCCAGTGCCACAGCGGGGCGGACCATAACAACTGGGAAGCCTACAGCCTGTCGAAGCATGGGTTGAAGTATCAACGCGATAAAGACAAGTGGAACTTCAATATTCCGATCAAGGAAGCCATGGCCAAGGGGGCGGAGACGGCCCCGACCTGCCAATACTGCCACATGGAGTATCAGGGCAAGATTGCGCACAACATTGTGCGGAAGGTGCGATGGGCGAACTATCCCTTTGTGCCGGGGATCCGCGAGAACATCAAGACCGACTGGGCCGAGAAGCGCAATGATGCGTGGGTGAAGACCTGCACCAATTGCCACTCGGAAACCTATGCTCGCGCCTGGATGGAGTTCATGGACAACGGGACCTTCTCGGGTCTCGATAAGTACGATGAAGCGCATCATGTGGTGGAAGAGCAGTACAAGGCAGGCCTGTTGACGGGCCAGAAGACCAATCGGCCGGCGCCCCCGGCACCGGAGACCGATGGGTTCGAGAAGTTCTTCCAGATCTATTGGTCGAAGGGGAACAACCCGGCGGCCAATGAGTTGCGGTTGTTCGAAATGGCCGAAGACCACTTGGTGCAGTTGCACGTGAGCTTGGCCCACCAGTACTGGGGCTACACCTATACGGTGGGATGGGCGGCGATGAACCGGGCCTATGTGGAGATCATGGACGATGACACCCGCTTGAAGGAGAAGTTGGACCTGCAAGCGCGGGTGGCGAAGCTGGAGAGCAGCATGAAGAGCAGTCTGTTGGACCTCGACAGCGATGGCGGCAAGATCTCGCTCGGCGGGATCGGTGGCGGCATGATGCTGGCGGGGACGCTGGCGCTCGCGGGCTGGCGGCGGAACAAGAAGTAGTCGCCTTGGCTACGTCGTCCCTGAGTGCACCTGTGTCACATCCAGCAGGGACACCGAAGCTCCTCCCGTCACTGGGGATTCTCCTGGTGGCGGGAGGACTGTTCTTCCTGGGGTGGTTTTCCTTCCTTTGGTTTAAGCCTGTTCCAGCCCCGTACAGCTATCAACTTGTTGATGAGGGTGGGGTATCAAAATTTACAAACCTTCCCTTGCAAGCATGGCCAGATTTGAAGATCAGTAAGTATGAACTTCGAGTGCAATCGGTCGAAAAACCCCTTGCAATTGCCTATCGTGCTGCGAAGGCGAATGGCAGTTCAATCCTATTGAATTGGGAAGGATTGGTTTCGGAACCGATAGGCTTCATGGCGGGAGAGCTTTCCGAGCTAGCTACTATCGGTACGGATATCACGCAACATGTTCCCAAGGAAGGTTTGATCCTAGCCTGGTGGGACATTTCACGTCAGCTGCATCTCTTATCGGAGCGAGAAACACTCTTTACGTCCCATCTCGGGCAACCATTGATCACGCCATCATATTGGAAAGATCGTATCCCTGTGATTGCTGAGTATGAACGTCAGTTTTGGGGGGATCAGGGATCCGGAGAGGAAACACGAAAGTTTCAGCAGTTTGTTGATGCGCTTTCGTCAGAGCCCACAAAAGGCACTGCGATGCTCCGCGAGTTGGCGGGCTCCAGAGAAGCCTACATCGTGGTTCACCCCACCGATCTCTATAAAGTCGGTCTTCTCCGACCTGAGCGAATGGAAATTGCGTTCAAAGATTTTCCCCTTACAGGAAATGTCCATGGACTAGCCAATCAGGTAAAAGCCTGGATGAAGGAGTATGACTACGACACCTACACGCTTCAGTCGCTTTCCGAAAAGGTCGTACGGGCCTATTTTCTGAACCAGAAGAAAAATGGGAAGCTCCTACTTGCTCAAATGCTACCATTGATGAATTCCACACCCATTGACTTTGAGGCCTTACAACTTGTCCACAAGCATGGCGGGTATTGGGTGTACAAGATTCCAGCTATTCAAAATCCTTCCTGATCCTTGTAGTCCAATAATATCGGGCTAGCAGTTCGGAAATTGCTCATGGTAAACTGACGTCCTCTGTAGCGAGAGTAGGTGCAATTGTTATACGATCACAACATTCAGTACTGGGATAGCAATAGAGGGGATCTTATTCATATATCTATGGGAAAGGAGATGCCGTGAATTACCGCATTTTATGTGGATTGGCCGCTACGGCGGTATTCCTCGTTATGGCTGGGACAGCCTCAGCCGATGGGACGTTTGAAGGTCGGAAAAAGTGTTTTAATTGCCATAAGGGAGAGGGCGAAGCCTGGGAGAAGACCCTGCATGGGAAGGCAATGGAGTCGCTCAAGCCAAGCAGAGGTAAGAAGAAGGACGAGGCGATGGTCAAGGCCAAACTTGACCCTAAAAAGGATTATACGAAAGACAAGGATTGCGTTGGATGCCACGTTGACGGGTTCGGTAAGGAAGGTGGGTACGTCATTGAAGAGCCGGAAAAATTCTTAACCGGCGTTGGGTGCGAATCCTGTCACGGAGCAGGAAGTGACTACCGTAAGATTCACCGCAAAGCTGGTGAAGCTTATGAAAAGTCACAAAAGACCACAGAACGAGCCAGTCTTGTGGAGGCTGGCCAAGACTTTGAATTTCAAGAAAAGTGTAATGCCTGCCATTTGAACTATGAAGGTTCACCATGGAAGGGTGCAAAGAAGCCCTACACACCGTTTACACCTACCGTGGACAAGAAGTACTCGTTTGATTTTGAGAAGTATGTGAGAGACGACAAAGCGATGCATACGCATTTCAAGCTCGCAGGGACATTCACTGGTCCACCTATGCCGAAATTCCACGAGGAATTCCAAAAAAACGCCAAGCCAGCAGTGAAGTCCGATAAGGGCGGGGATGAATAACAATGCCAAAGTTGGGGACATTAATTACTGGAGCAGTTCTTGGGATAGGGCTCATCACCGTAGTCTTTGGCGGTGAAGCAGCGATATCAAGAACTGAGTTTTGTATCAGTTGTCACTCGGAAATTTATCCCTACGAGGAGTTGAAAAAGTCCTCGCACTGGGGCGCGATTGGTATGGACCCCGGTTGTAAGGACTGCCATGTGCCTCAGGGGCTGTCGAATTTCCATAAGGCCGTGTGGACTCACGTGGTGGACGGAGTTCCGTTCTTGATTAAGGAATTTACCACTGACTACTCAACTGTTGAAAAGTTCAATGAGCATAGGCCAGAAGCAGCATTCCGCGCACGGATGAAGCTGAAGGAGTGGGATAGTCTCACCTGTCGGACTTGTCACAAGAATACTAAGCCGCCGGGAGCTTCAGCCAAGGCTGCGCATGCCAAGATGCAAAGCGAAGGAGCTACTTGTATCGATTGCCACCAGAATCTGGTGCATAAAAAAGTTCCCGAACATGATCTAAATGCAAGTATTGCGCAGGGGAAGCCGGTGATCAAGGAAGTGAAGAAAAAGGCGGACGACGACGAAGACTAGAGCGTCCTCGGTCGTTTCTGCTGAGGGTTCTGCAATAAGGCCGTGCATCGTCACCGATGCACGGCCTTATGCGTTCATGAAAACGATACGGTTCAGTGGAGATCGTTATTGTAAGGGGCCGTTTAATCGGAGCGAGGTGTTTTCTGATGCGCCAGTGAGTGCTCGTTTTCGGAGCTTTTCCCGCCATCTGGATGAGAGAGCATCACAATCGGCAAGTTCCTGTGCGGCTTGTAAATCTTGGATGCGCTGGTGCATCACCTGGTTTGCGACTGCTACGGTCCATTGCGGATAGGGACGCTTCCGTAGGACGAGGTTCTTTCCCACCTGAACGTGTCCCTCCTTGAGGACACGGAAATACCAGCCAGTGCGACCCGTTTCCTGAACCTGCACCGCTAGGTCTCTGATTTTCCAGTAGCGCGCCAGTTTCCAGCAGGGTTGTCGTGGCTGAGAGATTTGTACCGTCGCATCTCCGATTTGAAAGACGTCACCAATGCACACGTGCTGTTCCAATACACCGTGCGTGGTAAAATTTTCCCCAAAACCTCCCATGGGGAGCGAGGGTAACCCAATTGCTTGTTCCCAATAGGGATAATGTTCGCGAGGGTAGACATTCACAGCCTTATCAACGCCCCCATGATTTTCAAGATCGGCTTGCCCATCTCCTGCAAGATTAAGCACTCCCAACCAAATCGATTCGGTTGTTGGCTCCTTGAAAAAACCGGTGGTCCATTCCTGCTGCGAACCTGACTGATTTGACACGTCCCCGGAGGTCATCCGCCGAGGTAAACCGACCTGTAGGGAAATGATTGTCGCCGTATGACCTGTGCTCATAATAACTGTCTCAATCGGGGGTGGGTCCTCTCCGCACACGCATCAGCGGCGTCAGCGTCAGCATAGTTAGCCAATCCGTTTCAAGAGCCATCCTGACTTATGCCAATGGATGATCCGTCTCATGCCGCGCAAAGTAGGTCCGGCTCCGCCGATGGCCACGGCATCCACTAGACAGTACCAGGCCCCAGCGCCGCTCGGAGGATTGCCCTGCGGCCATCCCAAGAGAGGATCGATAGACGCCCACTCCCAGGCTCCGACCGCGGTGCCGATCAATTCCAGCCAGGTGGTGATAAAAAACGCTGCCAGGTAGATCATCGGTGAGCGACCGATTAACAACCAGACCAAAAAAATTATAAACAACAAGGCTCCAACCCAATCTCCACGATCCGGATACCCAGTGACTCCCCACAGGGACCAACTTCCCCAGACCCCAATGACAAAGAGAGCGATTTTCCCAGGGTGGTGTACAAATAGAGCTGATCGTGCAAGGGCAACCGCCGTCAGATACACCATCCCGTGTCCTGGTGGAACGTAGGCAGGCACATTTTCAAAGCGGTAGGTGTAGCCTCCCATGTACAAAGAGGCAAAGTGCTCTCCAATGGTAGCAAAGAGGACTGCAATGATGACTTGTGCCTTTGTTTCGTGATTTTCTCCGATGAGCAAAGCAGCGAGAAAGATCCATGCACAGGTTCCAAGGAATTGTTGTCGCTCGACACTGGCATTGATCTCCATTACACAGCTAATTGCGACGCTGAAGAACGTGAAGACGGCAATTCCGTAGTCCCTTACGCGGTGGCGATCATGGGCAGTGGGGACAGGGAAATGGCGAATGGCACCTTGGGTAATAGACGTGAGCCACTGGGATGAAGAAGGAGGCGCTGATGGGGCATTCATATGTTTTTATGATGTCTGTTGGGAACGTGCACTACGGTATGTCGTACTTCAATACGGTTGGCTTCGCTGAATGTGAACCGAACTCGACTTTTATCATACAGGAGCAGGAAAAGGTGGGCAAGTTTGTGTGGTGTCATCAGCTATCTGGGCAGAAAACGGTGAGAGTTTCGGGGAATGGCTATGAGCTAGGAGTAAGAAAATTAGGGGGAAAACTGGGAATGCGAACAGCCCCTGGTCCTCAGCAAGATTAGCGAAGGACCAAGGGCGAGCTTTAGGGGGCAGAGAGTTGCTTACCGCTTGATCTGTTCGGACAGGAACCGCTCGGGACCAACTTGGTCGATGGTTCGGAGTCTTGTCTCGAACCAATCAATATGTCCCTCCGTGTCTTCAAGCATGTGTTCCAGCAGGTGCCGTGTGGTGAAATCAGCAACCGTGGTGCAGTGGGCAATGGCCTTTCGAAGCAATTCGACGTCTTCACGCTCAAACTCAAGATCAGCTCGAAAGAGTGCCACGACATCTTTCCCATGCATCACGGATTCAAGACGTTCCATCTCCGGCGTACCATCCAAGTATAAAATGTGCTGGATAAGTCCGGCAGAGTGCTGCATTTCGTCATTTGCTAGATGGCGATAATATTCATGAAGCCGCTCATATCCCCAGTTTTTACAGAGGCCTGCATGAAGCAGGTATTGATGTATGGCCGTCAGCTCGGCGGTGAGCACGTGGCTGAGTTGTTCCACAACCCCTTCTTTGGCTTTCATGGTCTCCCTCAGGACTCGGGTTTAATTTGTTCAGTGAGGTAGTTCTCAAGCCCTACCTGTTTGATGGTTTCTAATTGGGTTTCGATCCAATCAATATGTCCGTCGACATCCTTCGCCATATCCTCCAACATGTGTCGAGTCGTGAAGTCAGTCACCTTTGCGCAGTGAACGATTCCTTCATTCAGCAAGGTCAGCATTTCCTGCTCCGCCTTCAAGTCTAGCTTCAGTTGTTCCGCTACGGTCTCACCAACTTGGACCGTGTTCATTCGCTGTACATTTGGGACCCCCTCCAAATAGAGGATGTGACCGATGAGTTCGTCGGCATCCTTCATTTCATCAATACTTCGTTCTCGTACCTTACGCTGGAGCCGTTCATAGCCCCAGTTCTCGCACATTTTCGCATGGACGAAGTACTGGTTGATGGCCGTCAGGTCTGCGGTCAAAATCTTGTTCAAAATTGTGACAACCCCATCCTTTGCCTTCATGATGAACGCCCTCCTTTTTCCTTTTTATGTCAGCTCCATGACTTTTCTCATTATCAGCACGTCTTGGCGGCATCGTCAACCCAAGAAATAGATCCATTTCGAGTTTGCCTCTCAATGTCGATGAAATGAGTTCTCAGTGCTGTCAGAGGGTGTGTCTGAGCAGTGCGTATTCCACGGGTTTGTGCGGTGTCCCTATGTGGGGAGAATGGAAGTGCCGTGATGGGGAGGGGTGAGTGAAGTTTACCATGGACCGCATATTGACGAGCAAACTCCCTGGTGACGCAGATTTCAGGGGATGCGATCGAGTACTTGAAAGAATCGCTTGCGGGGTGGTACATTTTTCAGATTCAAATTGTCTGAACTATTTCATAATTGAAGTCATGATGAAGCAAATAACATGTGTTGGTGTCCTTCTTTTTATCCTTGCGATCGCAGGAGTCTTCAGTCCGAGGCTTGTCGCAGCGCACGGCAATGTATCCATTGAGGAGGATATCTGCGTGCGCAAGGTTGGTGGGAATATGGTGCACTTAAGCGCCTATCAACCACAGATTGAGCCGAAGGCTGAGTACTGTACGGACATTCCAGATGTCGGTGATACCTTCCTGGTAGTGGATCTTGTTGACCCTGGATTGCGTACACTCCCTGTCGGCGTCAAGATCATTCGTGGAGTCAATGAAAACGATCAAGATGAAGCTAAGACTGTCGCGTATTGGAAGCCGGTCTCCCATCCGGATGGGATTCTCCGGGGAGAAGCACGGCTGGAGAAGGGCCTCTATAAATTGATTATCACGGCAGAAGGCCTGAGCCCTTCGGCATATTTGCTCCGAGTACAACAGGTCGACTACTCGAAGCTCGGACGTTCGGCGCTCGGACCACTGGCGTTGTTGCTGGTGCTTGGTGTGGTAGGGTACGAGCTCTCCAAGTCGAGCCGAGTGCGAAATTGGTGGGCCTCTCGCCGGCGTTCGTGAGGCGCTAGGCCAGTCAGGACGGTATTGATGCAGTCACTTCACTTTTCCACAGAGGGATCATTTATGAGGTCTTTCGTCTATCTCAAGCTAACAGTTGCATGTGTGGTATGTGCCCTGAGCGTCTTCGTCTCTACGCAGGTCTATGCTCACGGCGGACTGTCCATGGCTGAAGACATGTGTAAACTCACGGTCGGTCCGTACATGATGCATTTTAGTGGGTATCAGCCTGAAAATACGCAGCAGAAGCAATTCTGTGAGGATATTCCTGCAACTGGGCACACGATTGTCGTCCTTGACTACATTGAACAAGAACTTCGCACTCTTCCCGCTGAAGTCCGGATTATCAAAGATACCGGGTCGGAGGACAATCTTGAGGCCAATACCGTTTTTCATCTTCCGCCTAAAGTCTACGCCAATGGTTCCATTGATTTTAACCATACATTTGAGCAGCCGGGGAAGTTTGTTGGCATCGTGACGGTAGGGGAAAAGGGAGAACATATTTCAAAATTTCCGTTCTCGGTCGGAGAGCCGAAATTCTTTTCAAAATTCTTGAATATTTATATGGTGCCTGTGCTCGCGGTGGTCATTGTCGGGGCTATCGTCTTTTTCATGCGGGATCGTGGGAAGCCGTCACAGATTGCGACTTCCTAACACGGGTGGCGTCGAGGAAAGTTGTGAGCGCTGAGTTGTAAGGAAAGAAGAGAAAGAAGAGGTTGTACGATGTTCTCTCGCGTTCTGGTTCCTATATGGATCTGTTGTCTGTTTCTGCTGATTGCAGCGCCGTTTCCGGCGATGGCCCAGCACGGACATGAGTTAGCAGCCGATACCTGTGTCCTCCATGTTGGTCCCTATAAGATGTATTTCCATAGCTATTTGCCGGATATGTATTATGACCGACAGTTTTGTCAGGAACTTCCCGCCGCCGGAAATGCGGTGTTGGTCCTGGACTTTGTGGAGCATGAGCTTCGTTCTGTTCCGGTTGAAGTCAGAGTGATGAACGACACAGGTTCAGAAGGGAACCTTGAATCTTCGACGATTGCCCATCTTCCGGCCAAGGTCTACCCAACCGGCTCGATTGATGTGAAGTACAATTTTGATAAGCCGGGGAAGTTCGTTGGTCTTGTCTCGGTCGGTGAAAAGCAGGAACATGTTGCTCGGTTTCCATTTTCCGTCGGTGAAACAGGCGCCGTTTCACATCTGATGCACTACATCACGGTCTTTATACCGGTCCTGGTCGGTCTCGTTGTGGCGGTGTATTATACCTTTCGCGACCGTCGGAAGCCTTCGCAAGCCAGTACAACCTAGGCTATATCTGATACAGAACCCTACGATCCGAATGACTCATGAGGCCAAACTTTCTTCGGAACCGAAATGGAACAGGTGGAGGGCGGATGGTCATATCGCTGGATAAGTGTACGGCTCTACGGGTCTCTTTGTCTCTAATGGTTGTGTTGGCTTTGGGCATGCCTGCAGCCTCAGCACTGGCCCATTCAATGTTGGTGAAGGCAGAGCCGCCGCAGCGGGCGGTCCTTACCAAGTCACCGAGTCAAGTGCGTTTGTGGTTCAATGAGCAGATTGAGGGAGATTACGCGTCGTTGGTTGTGCTGGACGACAAGAGCCAGTCAATCACCGAGGTGAAGCCGACTCTCGCACCTGATGATCCCAAATCGATCATCCTGCCGTTGCCGGAGCTGGTACCGGGAAAATACTCCATCAAGTTTCGCGTCCTCTCGGTGGATGGGCATGTCGTCGAATCGTCTTTCGGCTTCACGGTGAAGGGCGAAGCACAAAAGAAATGATCGAGTTTGTTGGTGCGCTGTTTCGTGGTCTGCAGCTCGTTTCCTCTATGCTGCTGATCGGTGGATGTGTATTTTTGGCCATAGCCGGGCAGCAGGCCTCTACGTCTGGGTCTCTCTGGCAGACTCGTCTGGTTAAGACCTTCCCTTGGTTGGGCGTTACCCTTCTCGTCGGCTTAGTAGGTCTCCTTGCCACCACAACGGCTCAAGCGACCGGAATTCCCGACAATGCGTGGGCTTTTCAAGCCTGGATGGATTTCTTGCAGAAGACGCGGATCGGATTTATTTGGATCTTGCGCGCGGCGAGTGCTCTCGCCGTCCTCCTGGTCGTTCTGTATCTTCGGATTTCACCCCCTGCCCAATGGCAATACATCATGGGCGCAGTTGTCGCGGCGCTGCCCCTGACCCTGGGTTCTCTCGCAAGTCATTCCGCAGCCGAAGAGCAGGCAGTCTTCGCCACGGTGACCTATGCTCTGCATCTCATCGTCGCCAGTATCTGGTTTGGCGGGCTTCCTGGTGTGATCCTCGTTGTGTCTACTACGGCGACCAGCTCGGCGGACGAACGATCTCGTGTCAGTGAGGTGTTGAACAGATTTTCAGCATTAGCCTTGTACACGATGATTGCCATTGTCGTATCTGGTCTTGTCGTGGCCAGTCGTATGATCGATACCAACTACGCTGGATTGGTTGCAACAATCTACGGATGGCTACTTATCGCGAAGTTGACGTTACTGGCGATCATTCTTTTGATCGCCTCCCGAGCCCGCTCTGTATGGGTGCCGTCCCTTCTGAAAAGTCCTGAGATGGCAACTGAGGCCGGGAAAAGGCTCAGAAAATGGGTCGCTGTTGAGTTTGGTCTAGCCATTGTGCTCGTCGTGGTCGCAACGGTGTTGGCCAATGCCGTACCGGCCAAGCACGATGTCATCGATAATTGGCCGTATCCGTTCCGATTCTCGATCGACGCCAATTGGGTAGATCCGCTTGTGCGCACGATCGTATTGACTGGTCTCGTATTCCTTATCACGGCTGGGATCACGATTATCCTTGGTCGCAAGAAGCAGTGGACAACCTCATGGCGAATTGCTGTTCCGGCAATGCTAGGGATCCTTGGCCTTGGCGCAACGCTCTATCCGCTTTCTGTACAATCGTACCCGGAAACCTACAGAAAGACCCCGGTTCCGTTTGATGCGATTTCGATTGCCAATGGCGTGGACCTTTTTACGGCGAACTGTATCCCTTGTCATGGACCTCAGGCCAAAGGAAATGGGGTATTGGCAAAAGCGTTACCGAAGCAACCGGTTGACCTGCTCACGGAACCGCACACTGCTATGCATACGGCGGGCGATTTTTTCCATTGGCTCACCTATGGACGATTCAATGGAGTGATGCCGGCCTTCGGAGAGAAGTTTTCCGAAGAAGAACGTTGGGATCTCCTGAATTTCCTGCATGCGAATTCACGAGGATATCAATCGAGGATCATTACTCCTCGCATTTTGCCCGAACAGCCTTTCTTGGCGACACCGAACTTTTCGTATGCTGCGCATGATGGTTCGAGTGGTACTCTGAAAGATTTTCGTGGTAAGCGAGACTTACTGCTGGTTCTCTTTTCCTGGCCAGAGTCGCGAGAGCGGTTCGATCGACTTCGTTCTGCTTCCGCTGAGATTGTAAGGAATAATACATCCATTTTAGCTGTCCCTATGGCCGACTTGTCGCCCGATGATCTGGCCGCAGTCGTGCGGGATACGTCATTCCCGATTGTTACGCAGGGGGCACGCGAGATCTCCAGTAGTTATGCCCTGTTCAGGAGGACGCTCTCTATCCCCGATTTGTTTGGAGAAGGGACGCGACCGAAACACATGGAGTTTCTTTTTGATCGATTCGGGTACCTACGGGCTCGGTGGATCCCTCAGGGCGATGGGGCGGGTTGGACGGATATTGCCCTCCTGACGCAACAGGTCACACAACTCAATCAAGAGCGAGAAATTCTCCCGCCGCCTGGCGACCACGTTCATTGATAGATGTGTCCCGCGTGGGCGCCTGCACGAAGATCAGTTTCTCGCGACGCGATCTTCCATATACCTTTAACCGTTCAGTAGGGGTTGGGATATCGAGTCCAGGCAGGGTTATATCATAGGAATCTACAAGCAACTTTCTCACGTCTTTATCTTGAGGAGGATCCGTACCGGATGGGGAACGACAGATGAGAAGCGATGGGACTCATACCAACTGTAGTTATGGTGTGGTAGGCTACATACCAAATAAGTCGCTTCTTGGACGAGTCAGTTGCTCATCGTATACTCACGCAGTCCCCCTACCAATGTGTGATCTTGACTTCCCTGATTATGAGGGAGTATACCTCAGCCTCCTAACTAAAGCCCATGTTCAAGTGTAGAGTAGGGCTTGGTTGGTCTTCTTCATGATATCTTCATGATATTTTGCTTGACTCATCTCAAAGCTTTGTCGGATACTTGCGGACCTTTTGCGGGCTCCATCGCGAGATTTTGTACAGTGTCTGCGGTGAGGGCTGTGTGTTTGGACCATGGTAATTCAGTAGTTGTACCTTTTCATTTAAAACAAGGAGGTAGCGGACATGGCAGCTGACAGTTCCGGGCGGGG
>NZ_JBUBKD010000030.1:0-97439 GCF_054902215.1 Nitrospira sp. CMX1
TTGCCGTATTGAATCGGAGGGCTTCGATGTCCTCCGTCACCTTCTTGATCGTCTGATGGAGGAGTCGCTGATGATCGAGGCTCGCGGCAGTCGAAACCACAGCGCTGGATAAGTGGCCCTGGTCATCGACGATAAGACGCCAGACTCGTTCCAAGAACCGTGTCACCCCTTCGACACCTCTTGTACTCCAGGGCTTCATCGCTTCGAGTGGTCCCATGAACATTTCATAGAGCCGTACTGCATCTGCACCGAATTGGTCGATCATCTCATCCGGATTGACCACGTTGCCGCGTGATTTGGACATCTTCTGATTGTCTTCGCCCAACACAATGCCCTGGTGCACCAATTTCATAAACGGCTCAGGCGTGCTCACCACACCGATATCGAACAACACCTTGTGCCAAAACCGCGAGTAGAGGAGATGCAGCACAGCATGCTCGCTGCCACCGATGTACAGATCCACCGGCATCCAATAGCGTTCTTTTGCCTGGTCAACCAGCTGGGTTGAATTCTTCGAATCAATGAACCGCAGATAGTACCAGCAAGAACCGGCCCATTGCGGCATGGTATTTGTTTCGCGCCGAGCCGGCTTACCGGTAGAAGAATCGGTTGTCACCAACCATGCCTCTAAGTTTGCCAGCGGACTTTCACCGGTCCCTGATGGCTTGAAGTTGCTCGTTTCCGGTAACATCAGTGGGAGATGTTCTTCGGGAAGCGCACGGGCCTCTCCGTCGACCCACACAATCGGAAATGGCTCCCCCCAATACCGCTGACGAGCAAAGAGCCAATCCCGCAGCTTGTAGTTGACCGCTTTGGTTCCTTTCCCCTGCTTCGCAAGCCAGTCCGTCGTTTTCGGGATCGCCTCAGACGGGGTGAGCCCGTTGATCGAGAAACTCCCATCGGCGACCGCTGAATTTGCCACTGTCCCACGGCTCGTGTCGGTGAAGGCCGCTTCCTGCACATTCCCGCCGGCAATCACTTCACGAATCGGGAGCTGGTATTGACGCGCGAAGGCCCAGTCACGTTCGTCGTGTGCCGGAACAGCCATGATGGCGCCGGTCCCATAACTCATGAGCACATAATCGGCAATCCAAATCGGCAACCGTTCCTGGTTCACAGGATTCACGGCATAACCACCGGTAAAGACCCCGGTCTTCTCCTTGTCGAGCTCTTGCCGTTGCAGATCACTCTTTCTGGACGCTGCCTCACGATACACCTGAACCGCAGCTTTTTGCGCCTCACTCGTGATGACATCGACGAGGGGGTGTTCTGGCGCAAGCACCATATAGGTCGCCCCAAACAGCGTATCCGGCCTGGTCGTGAATACTCGGATTGCACCCGTCCGATCGGCAAGGGCGAAATCCACTTCCGCACCAATCGAGCGGCCAATCCAATTCTTTTGCATCTCCAACGTGCTGGTCGGCCAGTCGACCAACTTCAAGTCCTCCAATAACCGATCCGCGTAGGCCGTGATCTTCAGCACCCATTGCCGCATCGGTTTGCGAATGACGTCGAACCCACCAACCTCGCTCTTACCATCGATGATTTCTTCGTTCGCCAACACCGTTCCAAGCTGGGGACACCAGTTCACCGGCACTTCCGCCACGTAGGCCAATCCCCGCTCGAAGAGCTTCAAGAAAATCCACTGTGTCCAGCGATAGTATTCGGGATCCGTCGTACTAAACTCACATTCCCAGTCGTATGAGAGCCCCACGCGCTTCATCTGGCGTTTGAATGTGGCAATGTTGTCCGCCGTTGTCTTGGCCGGATGGATGCCAGTTTTCACCGCATACTGCTCTGCCGGCAAGCCGAAGGCGTCCCAGCCCATAGGATGAAGGACATTAAACCCCTTCATCCGTTTATACCGAGAAACAATGTCCGTGGCGGTATACCCTTCAAGGTGACCAACATGGAGCCCGGACCCGGAAGGATAGGGGAACATATCGAGGCAGTAGAACTTTGGCTTACTGAGATCGTTCGTCACACGGAACGTTCCGTGCTGATCCCAATACTGCTGCCACTTTACCTCGATCGCGCGATGATCGTATCCTTTGCTCATTGGTCGCTCCCCACTCCCTCCGTCAAAAAAGACGAAGGACTCTAACATAGACCCTCAGGGGTCACAAGATTTCTGCTAGGTCAGGATTTGCTACAGGGAGCCACATGATGAGACTGTATTGCAAACATATCTTCCCTCGTCTGATGGACCACGTCATGCGTGGGACAGAGTTCTCGCAGCTACGGGCGAAGATCCTCCAATCGGTGGCCGGCGAGGTACTGGAAATTGGGATTGGGACCGGGCTCAACCTGGCTCACTACGGCCCCGCCGTGTCGCGGGTGCAGGCCGTCGATCCCATCCCCATGCTTCCCACCCGGATGGCGGAACGGCGTGCAGCCGTACCCTTTCCAGTTGAGATTACACTTCAGAGCGCGGAACGGCTTCCCTACGAAGACCGGACATTCGACTGCGTGGTCAGCACCTGGACGCTCTGTACGATCCCCGATCCGGTGCGCGCCCTACAAGAAGTGAGACGGGTCCTCAAGCCTGAAGGCATATTCCTCTTCCTGGAACATGGCCGGAGCGATGACCGGAAGATCGCTGCCTGGCAGGACCGGCTGAACCCGATTCAGAATGTGATCGGCTGCGGATGCAATCTGAATCGCCGGATTGATGACCTGATCACCCAAGCCGGACTGGCCATCACTCAGCTCGATCGATTCGCCATGCAGGGCGTACCACGATTAGGCGGCGAAATGTACCGAGGTACGGCGGTCGGACAGGGCTAACCCGTCGGTCTGTCGTTGAGAAGCGATGCGAACCCCGTGACCGAGAAAAATTGTGGGAGCGGAGCCGGTGGAAGTTGCGAACTGGACTGAGCACTATGCACTAGGTGCGCCACCCCGAAGATTCTCGCGGCGATCAGGCACCCTTCGTCGTCATCCATGAACAGGGATCGTGACGGGTTGAACCCAAGCAGACGCTGACAGTTCGGCCAATATTCCGACCGCATCTTGAGATAGCCCACTTCGAACGCATCGACAATCCGGTCCACGTAGCGATCTAATCCCGTCTTGGCCACTTTGACGGAGACTCCCGTTGAATGGGCATTCGTCACGATCGTCACCCGCTTCCCGAGTTGCCGCAGATGGCGCAAGAATGCCTCCGCGCCTGGCAAAAAGCCGATCATATGATCCAGCTCCTTATGCATCGCCACCACATCGATCCCCACCCGCCTGGTCCAATAATTCAAGTCCGTCCATGCCAACTCCCCTTCGACTGATCGATACATGGCCATAAGGCGATCCCGCGACTCCTCAAAGGAGAGCCTGTGCAGCACGGCATACCGACGCGGCAATTCTTCCTCAAAGAAAAAGTTGTCGAAATGACGATCCAGCAACGTGCCGTCCATATCAAGGAGGACATCGTCGATGTGGGACCAGTTCGGGAAGGGCTGAGGGTTGAGTGCCGAGTGCTGAGTCACAGCAGCAGTATACCGAAAAGCTGGAAGAGAAGACGAGGCTGGTTGTGTTTGAGACAACTCCTAATGATCAAATACCGAAATAATCCCGCCGCCCTTACATCTTCACAGACGTATAAATACACGTACCCGATAGAGAACAAACGCAACCAACCAGAGCGTCACCAACACGAAGAGTGATTCAATAATCGGTTCATGTGCGAGAAAATCTGCCCCCGCCAGCTTTTCTAAAAGCCCCGTTATACGCCAACGTTCGATGCTCGCCAGACAGTACAACAGCACCGAGTTAGTACCGAGAACAACCAATGGCATCGCCCAGCGCGTTTTACCGGAGACGTCGCAAATCCAATAAAGCAGTGTCAGCGTAAGCAACGCAATACCGGCACTAAAGATGATCCACGACGGAGTATTTAGTGGTTTGACCAGAGGCCATATGCTAGTGGACAGCACCCAGCCGGACACGATCGCCAGCAGGGCAACTGCGAGTAGCTGGTACACCAACTTTCTTTTGTCGTGCATCGACATGATGCGACGTGCGATCAGCACGCCAAAAAGCATGGTCGAAATCAGCGGAATGATACTGAGCGTATGATCACCCCTGGGGCCAATAACATACGGCTCCGCGCGTGGCAACAGGTTCAGGAACCACAGGTCGAACGCCGCCGCTAGATTGTCGCCGTTGTTCCAATGTGAAAAATAGCCGGTGAACGCCTCCCCCGTGGCATGGAGCTCCGACGGCGGCACAAATACTGCGAAGGCGGCGCCGTACGCCAGCAAATTCAGCATCGCTACTGCGAATTGCACAACAGGGCGTTGGCGAACCAATAGAAAAGCCGGCAGATAGGCAAGTCCGATCTGCGTCAGGATCAGACTAAAGGTGTACGTTGACTGCGCACAGTGTCGCAATGTCCACACACCAACGATACTCAAAATGAGCACTGACAAAAGGTTGTAGTACCTATATGCCCGGGCCTCGTCATCGATCCCGAAGTACCGTCGAGCCCACTCAGTAAGTGGCAATCCTAGAAATAGAATCACAAACGGCAGCAGTTCTTCAATCTGGCTATGTGGGGAAAACCGAACATACTGGATCAGCAGTCCCAGCAGACACAAGGCAACCGCTCGGATAATCGCGTGGACCAGCAACTGACCATGCGAATCTCCATGTGCACGCCGATTTTGGTAGGAATATGGAATGGCAACACCAACCAAAAAGATAAACACAGGCATGACAAAATCCCAGAGAACAGCTCCACTCCAGGGAACGTGATGAAATTGTTGTCCAAGCCACCCCCATACCGCATTGTCGGGGTAGAGCGCTGCCATCTTGTGGAAAGAAAACCCCCCGCTTAAATCGGGGATCAACATGAATATCACCAGGCCGCGCAGGACATCGACAGCAATGACGCGCGTCGGCGGAGACGGGCAGCCTATTTGGTTGGGATTCATCGTCGCCATCGCGGAACAAACCGACACAGATCCGATCGCCCATGACCATACCTTGCCATGACTGCAAGTCGCAATGTGCTCGATTGCACCTAAGAGCTCCTCACCAGATACAGAGGAGGTAACTCTGGTGTGGATGCGAACAAGTTGTTTCCAGCAAGACCACAGCGAACGATCGAGTCGTAGGCGGTTGGTACGTTAAGACCTTCAGCGAAGCGAGAACACTGCTGGAGGAGTTTTGCAGCATCCTCATGTTGTCTTTGAGAAAAACCCTGTGCTACGGTCCAACCCATCATGGCTCGCCCAAAATCCACTCCCCGACAGGACCAACCCCTGCCACTCCTCCCAACCGAAGATGGTCCACCGCCGCTCGTTGCCATCATTGGCAGGCCAAACGTAGGGAAGTCCACGTTGTTCAACAAGATTCTTGGTGCAAAGATCGCCATTGTGGATGACGTGCCTGGTGTCACTCGAGACCGGAACTATGCCGATGCCACCTACCGCACCAGAAAGTTCCGGCTGGTCGACACCGGAGGGTTGGATCTCTCGTCGTCGGACAGCATGTTGACCTTGATCCGACGGCAGTCGGAACTCGCCATTGCGGAAGCAGATATCCTCATCATGCTGCTGGACGGTCGGTCAGGATTGACCCCGCCGGATCATGAAGTCGTGAAGCTGCTACGCGGCGTGACGAAACCCCTGTTCTATGCGATCAATAAGATCGACACGCCGAAGTCCGAGCCGTTACTCGCCGACTTTTACAAATTGGGCGCCGACGAGCTCTATCCCATTTCCGCCGAACACGGTCTCGGCGTAGCTGAACTCTTGGATGCCCTCTACCCACTGCTTCCCTCAACCGAGGAGTCGGACGAGCTGCAACAACTCCCCCGTGTAGCGATCGTGGGCCGCCCGAATGTCGGCAAATCCACGCTTGTGAACGCCCTGCTCGGAGAGGAGCGAGTCGTGGTCAGCAATGTACCGGGAACGACGCGCGATCCAGTCGATTCACTGGTCACCCACCAGGATCAATCCTACGTCTTCACTGACACCGCAGGGATCAGGCGGCGGGGCAAGATTGACCGGGGAGTAGAAGGCTACAGCGTCCTCCGATCGCTCCGCGCCATCGGCCGATCCGACATTGCCGCGCTGCTCTTGGACGGAGAAGAAGGCGTCACAGAACAAGACACCAAAATCGCAGGAGCGATTCTGAAACAGGGGCGAGCCTGTATTCTCCTGGTCAACAAGTGGGATCTACGGGCCGGAGACCAGAGCGCGCGACAAGCCTACGAACTCGAGTTCCGCCGCCGCTTTCCGTTTCTGGCCTGGGCGCCCGTCCTCTATGGTTCAGCCCTCAAGCCGGATTCGGTCCGCCGCCTGTTTCCGTTGCTGAACGACGTGCACACGATGTTTACTAAGCGGGTCCCCACCGGCGCGCTGAATACGTGGTTGCAGAAGATTCTCGTCACTCATCCCTTACCGGCTCGCAAACACAAGCCAACGGCTGGCACAAAGTCTGCTTTTATCACCCAGGTGGCCACCAAACCACCGGTCTTTGTACTGTTCGTCGGCCATCCGGAAGACATCACCCCCGCATACCTGAAATATCTGGAGAACCAACTCCGCGAGACCTACCTCTTCACCGGCACCCCGCTCCGCATCATGGTCAGGAAGAAGTAGACATCCCATCGCGAACCTAGATTCAACACCGCATCTGCGTGCACCGTTCACTTGGCATGCGGTCACATTCTCACATGCAGGGTGTGCTCGGCTAAGAGGCGGGATGGTCAATTCACGAACTATCCTTCGATAAAGGATACCTCTGTTGTACGCAGATCCCACCTTCATTGCGCCACGAACATCGCAGTGCTAGACTGCATCCATGGTGCAGAATCAACCAGCAGCACTCTCCCCTGATCCCGCCATCGAACGCTATAAGCGCGATGTCGATCGCACACTGTTGCGGGAAAACTTGAAGCTCTCCGTCGAACAACGATTTCGGCAGCTGCACGCACTGCAACAATTTGCCGCCGAGCTGAAGCGAGCGTCTCGATCGACCACACATGACAGACTTTGAAGCGCTCATCACCTCCGCGTACCTGAAATATCTGGAGAATCAACTTCGCGAGACGTATCAGTTCACCGGCACACCGCTCCGGCTGCTGGTCAGGAAAAAGTAAGCGCCACCCTCTTCAAAGGTTCGGATGATGTAGCAGGCAAAACCGCCCAGCGCTTGCTCCGTCGATTCTTCCAAATACATCTGGAACTTTTTTACGTCCACATCAGATCCATTTCTACTGGAACCCGGTATTTGGTGGGCCCAATGATCCCTATCGTGGTAATTGTGATGAAGATCTGCATTCACTTCTCTTCTCAAAGAACATATGAAGGAATATGAAGAGCTACTCTCCATGTGTTCATGAGCGATCCGCCCAATGAATAGTGACCTTCCCAAGAAGAAATGCGAGTGCAAGAGTGGATGTGAACGATTCGTTCTTGCTGACCACCCGCTCGATTTTAACCTTCTGAGCTTTTGGAAGTGGGCAGCATCGGATCTTGTAGACAATACGTGGAGAGGTGTCCTTGCAGAATATCTTGTGGCCAAAGCTCTCGGAATCAAAGATGATGGAATTCGCGACAGTTGGGGACCAGTGGACCTAGTTTCGCCCACTGGAATCACGATCCAAGTAAAGTCAGCAGCATTTCTTCAAGCGTGGTATCAGAAAGAATTTTCACGCATTATTTTTAGTATAAAGCCACGTCGGGTCTTTGATTCTACAACCAATAGCTTGAGCGAAACGCCAGTACGGGTCGGTCAAGTATGGGTTTTTGCCCTTCTCTCGCACAAAGACAAGTTAACCCTTGATCCAATGGATCTAGCCCAATGGAAATTTTTCGTTGTGTCTAAAGATTTTCTTGATGGTTATCGACGCAGCCAAGAATCGATTACGCTCGAGTCGCTTCTTAACCTCGGTATAGAACCTGTCGGGTTCTTAGAGCTTGCCGAGAGAGTGGAACACTGTGCCAATGAGCTAAAAATCTAAGACACTGAAACCTCTTTCGTCTTCTCTATAGTTCAAGGGGCTAGCCTAGGCCAGATTTCGCTCCTTTGAAACCCAGCGTTCACGAAATCCAGGCCAGCTCATCAACAGAAATGTCATGACGCTTCCTTCTCTTCGTCGTACCACTTCTCACGATAGATCGGGCAGAGGCCTTTCGAGCGGAGAAAGTCGGTCACGTCCTTGATCATGCCGCCGTTTCCGCAGAGATACACGGCGAGGTTGTCCACCGTCTTGATACGCTCCTGCACCAGCGCGGTCACGCGACCAGTCGGACCGGTCCATCCCGGATCGGGACGAGACAATGTAATGATACTGTGAAACATGGGATGCCGGGTCGCCAGTTCGCGCAGCTCTTCCTGATAGTACAGATCTCGCTGGGCTCGGAGCCCCCATAGCAAGGTCACGACCTGCGGCATGGCTTTTGGTAACAGGGTATGGAGCATAGACCGGATCGGGGCAATCCCCGTGCCGGTCGCGATAAACAACAGATTGCGTGGCGCATCGTCGCGCAGACGAAAACTTCCCGCCGGCCCTTTGAACTGGACCTGATCGCCGAGTTTGAGACCAAAGAGAAATGTCGACCCTGGTCCGTGATCCACGCGGTTGAAGACCAATGTAAGAATGCTCCGCTGACTGGGCGGCGAGGCAATCGAATAGGCACGTGTCATCGGATGCGGCCTCCCTTCGATGGGAATCTCAAAAGAAATGAATTGCCCCGGCTGGAAGTCCAGTGTCGCAGGCGAGATCAATCGCAAGTCAAGCTCACGGACATCGTGTGTGAGATCATGCACTCGGACGACCTCGGCGGCATTCGTCTGCATCCTTGAGTCCTCCTCTTCATTCGGTCATAATCCGCTGCGGGCTCTTAATATCTTATCTGAGCGTGCCCCGTCTCATCGATACCAGTGTCTAGATTCGGTCAGACCGCAAAGGTCATGAAGTACTCAGGAATCGACCCACAGAATTGGGTCCCATTGTGGACCGTCGATAGTGATTTCAAACGAATCGCAGCCGTCGCCCCATTGCATCTTAATTTGTTTGGAGCCGATTCGCCCTTCGCTTTCTCCATCCAAGATCAAATCTGATTTCAAGTTGACTCCCATTCTGACCTCATGTTATTCGCATAGACTGGCTCCGGGTCGTTAGGGCGCTGATCATCTCAGTACCCGCTTCGCGCGAGAGGGAGTGTCTATTTAGATAGACGTCAACGTTCACCTCTATCCAGACCTAGCCAGTTCGCCATGGATCAATTTTGGCAGGCTCGACAATTGCTTCTTGCCGTATTTCTGATGGGATTCGTCAATGCCGGCTGTGCCACGGCCAGCCTCGCAGACAGTGCCAAGCCCCAGGAGCAACTCTCCGACCCGCTCCCCTTGGAAGTTCAGCTTGATTCTTCGACTGTTCTCCAAGCCCAAACCGACGAGCTTGCACCCAAACAACCGGAGGCGGAGGAAGTCGTTCCGGCACAACCACAAACCGAGCTACCACCAACCGAGCAGCCGCAAGACCTTGAGGTCCCTCCTGCTCAGGCCACGGACACCACTCCGGCTATTCAGCCGCCAGCGGACAGCCCGTCGCCTGCTCAACCAGCAATTGTGGAACCCACTCCTGCACGCCTGGATGTTAACCCATCCATCGAACTGACGGGCCGGGTCTGGCGAGCCAAGCCAGGGATCGTCTTTCTCAAAACACCGATCGGGCTCATGTCGCTCAGCTCAAAAACCACGCTAAAGTCTCTCCCTGCCTCGCAAGAAGTGTCCTTCATGGTCCACGACGACTATATCGTCATTGACATCGTGCGGCGAACTGATGGGACCTTCGTCCACCGCTACCTCACCGGACCGTTCAAGCGAGACACCGGAGACAGTACAAAACTACTGCTGTGGACGCCAAACGGGGGATTAAGAGGGTTCCGAATGGGAACCTATGAATCTGCACTCACCGCCCCCAAGACCGGCGAGTTTGTGACGGTGGAAGTGGATGGCACAGGGAGCATCATCGGGGTACATGACATCCAATTCGATCTGCAGATCGGCCAGATCGCCCCCCCAGGGAACAAGGTCCATCTCTTGCTCACCGGCACGATCTCCAAAATGAAGTCGAATTTTCTCTTCCTCAAGACACCCATCGGCATCGTCAACGTCAACACAAAGATCGGCATCAAGAATGCCAAGATCGGGCAGACTATGACTTTGCACATGCATAACGACTCCGTCGTCGCAGATCTTGCGGCATCCAGCGATTCGGCTCTGATCCGCCGTTTCGTCACAGGCCCCTTGGACTTCACCGCTCCTGATCATGCCACGGTTCGACTCTGGACTCCGGAGGGAGAACAGACCTACTCCGTCGGAGCTGGCAGAGCCGCGTTGAACGGAGCACGAGAGGGAACCCCCATTACCCTAGAGCTCGACGGGAGCAGCGAGGTCATTGAGCTGCATCGCGTGAAGTAGGTTGAGCCCTTCCACTTTCCGTCTTCCTCCTTCGTCTTGACTCTCTTTTCTCTCCCCCCGTAGACTGCGCGACGTATGAATGCATCACCCAGGACAGGCCGCCAGCCAGAGAAAGTCTCGGCTCAGGCACAATCGGCAAAAAACTTTGATACACTGTACCGAGACCATGTCGATCTCATGTATCGCTTTGCTCACCGCTTATGTGGGGAAGCGGAAGCGGCGAAAGATCTGGTTCAGGAGACTTTTTTGAATGCCTATCGAGGCCTCGACCAATTCCGTGGCGATGCCCAGATTTCGACGTGGTTGTACACGATCGCTTCGCGGGCCTGCCTCCGCATGCGACGGAAGCGGAAAGGGGCTCCGGAGCGAGAGTTATCGCTCGAGGAATTTATCCCCACCTCCGACGGTGAATTTCGGTTACAGATTCCGGTCGATGGCCTGAGCCCCGAAGCGGCACTGCACAATAAGCAGCTGCGGGAAGCACTCGACACGGCAATCAATCAACTGCCGAAGAAGTATAAGATGGTCTTGGTGCTCCGCGATATGGAAGGATTGAGCGCCAAGGAGGTTGGAACCATCATGGGGTTGAATGAACGGGCCGTGAAATCACGACTACACAGGGCTCGATTGTTCGTTCGGCGTCACCTCAGTGCACGAGGGCTCGGGGAACCACACAGTCGCCATAATCACCGCGGATGAGGTAACAGAGGAACGGTTCCATATGACACGACGTCGCACGTCCACACACCCACGATCATCGACATCGACTCGGCGGAAACAGGCGCATGGGAAAGCCCACTGCTTGCGTATCCTACGCCAGTTGTCCGCCTACATCGACGACGAGCTCTCTGGAGATATTTGCCAGGAAATTCGTCGACACCTGGGCGCCTGCCCGAATTGTGAAACCTTCGTGACGTCACTGCGCCAGACGGTGTCGCTCTGTCGCCATAGCCCGATGCCAACGTTATCAGCCGCAAGCCGGACGTTGATGCGGAAAAAGATCTTGGAAACCTCTCGCACTCGCTAACCGTACAATAGCCTGACCAACTTCTTATCATGACCATGACACATTTTCGTGGAATCCTCCTTCTCTCTGGACTTTTGACAGCTGGCGTGATGAACCTGTCCGATGTGGCGATCGCAGGGCCGAAACCGTCACGCCCCGCAGCCGAACATAAGGCCGCCCATCCCGCTGCCATCGATACCGCCCTTCGCTATGCCACGGCCCTGGCCAACGGGGACAAGCTCACGACCTGGCAACTCGACTTTGCATGCCAGTACAAATCAGTGACACCTTCTTCTGATAAGGCCACATCTTCCGCCGCACAGGCTCCTTCCTACGATGAGTGTTGGAAGGCGCTCACGGGAGGACATAGTCCATTCCTGAATCGGTCGGATGTCGCGATGGATATTCTTTGGCCCAGCACCGGCCCTCTCGTATTTTATGGGGATACGCTGGCCAGTGCACAAGCCTCGGCCTTTGTAATGGATGTGCTCGGGGCCTCCCCTCCGGGAACAGGGCTTGATCTTGTGGTCACCGGGAGCCGCACCATCTCGAACGGATCCTTCCGATTGAAACCGAATGGGACGGTGATCGGAGTGCCCGCGACGTTGGTCGACCTCACCGTTCGCTACCATGACCCGCTCACCTCCCCGGTCGCATACGGGCCTGGCACGGCTCACTGGACCAGCACCATCAAACGTGAACGCCGCGCCATCAAATCCATGACCACGCAATGGATCGTGCTCAGCGGACTACGGCCCCATGGGTTTCCGCGCGACACCGCCGTCGTTCATCTCCCTGTGGACACCAAGACTGAAGCTCCAGGTATGGTCCAGGAACGTATCCCGTTCACAACCGAGAAGAGCCGCGCCCTTCCTGACTCCATCGTCTGGTGGGGTCCCACCGACCAACCAGGTACACTGACAGCGGCTGCGGCTCGAGCTGCCTCATTTCCCGAGCTCCGCGATCGCGTGGCACTCCTCAATCGCATCCTCCTCATTGATCCACAACAGACGGAGGCACTCACCGTCTTAACCAAGAATCTCTATACCGTGCTGCTGCAGGACGCGGCCCGGAACCACAAGCTCCTCATCAAGGATCCTGCCCTCGCCCAGACGGTCAACGAGTTTTATTGGACGATCGCCGCCGCGTCGGACCGCCTCGATCTGTCGTTGGGGATGGAAGTCGGTGGGTTTTCAGAACCGACTTCTGCGGATCTACTGTACCGACTCTTGCCGGCACTCCAAACCCTCGTACGAACCCATCCTGAGCAGTTGGAGAACCGATTCCGGCTTGGGAGGGCCTATCGATGGAACAATGACCAGGTGCCGATGATCCAGACGTTCGAAGCCTTGGTCAACGACATTCCCGCTGATCGAAAGAGCCTCAAGGCTGAAGCCCTGTTACAACTGGCCTGGTCTCGCATCAACAAGGTCGCGTGGAATCGAATCCTGCACGATCAGGACAGTGTCCGCGCGTATGACGACGCGAAGGCTTCGCTGGAGCTCGCGGAACGGCCACTCGATAAGTTTCTCGCCGAATACGCCATGGCCTACAGCATGATCTTCATGCCCAACTATGGAGACAAAGGGCAGATGTTACACCACCTCACCGAGGCCAAACACTGGTTCGATGGCATCCCCGGCAAAGACGACGAGGTCTGGCGTTATTTCTTGCATAGCTCACTGCTGAAGGCCGTGCTCGATGCGGACCCAATGTTTCAGCCAATCCTAGCCTCAGCAGAAAAACCTAAAGAATAGTCGCCTCGTTTTTTTCTAAGCCTTGCTTCATCAGGCAACCATCATAAAGCCGTCATTAGTCCTGCGCATCTGATGCCTAACGACACCGCACTCTTGCGGGCTTTTCTTTCGAACAATAAGCTGGACTTACAGCACACCACGCTCTATCTCCTGCAGGTACATGAAGTCGGGCGCTTTGACACCGGCTTTTCTTCGGATTTACCAGTTCAGGAGACTCGAAGAAACGTCGAGCCTTGTCCAGCGAGGACCACTCCGAGAAGTGAACGATCTTATTGGCATCGTTGTCATAGCGCAGCAATTGGTAGCTGATTTCTCCAGCCCGTTTTCTCATGCCAGCGGCTTGGTCAAAAATTGTCTTCCATGCCGGATACGCATCGACCTCATGAATGATTAGAACATCTTGCATGCAAGTGCCTATAATGCTGCGGATCGCCATGCGGTGCAATAAGTCGTTGGACGCCAGAACTGTCTTTCAATTGGCCGTCCCGATGTTTCATCGCGAGGGACACAGTCTTAACTCTGATTAGTCACTCCTAATCGGGTATGGCCCTCGGTCTAGCAGAAGGATTCCGGAAGTACTTGCTGGTTCAGCGGACTGGAAGTCGACCTCAATGTCGACGCAATCGTTGATCACGATTTTCCAGACTGCAGAGAGAAGATGAGGCGAGCGGAACCTCGCTAATTCGAGGTGTTCGGATCGGCCATCAAATCTGCTTACGGGGACTGGCTCACGCAAGAGCCCGAGGTACTGCTGCACTTGGTTTTTCGGATTAGGCCTTCCGTGTACAAGGAGATTACGGATTAGTCGTACTTCCGCAAATCGAGGTGGCAGTCTTGAGAGATCCGTCCAATCTTGATTGACGGATGCGGATTCACAGATAGCATCGAGCATCACGAAACGTAGAGTTACATCCTCCGTATGGCGTGCGATTTCCCAAGCGTCGAGTCTGAACTGAACACCTTCGCTCTCCCACCCGCAGTGTCTCGGTGGCATCTGAACTTGATGATCCCATGCCGCGATAACCCGAACTGCGATTGAGCCGGGTGAAGGTTCGGCGCGTAAGGATGTGGCTCTGAGAAGCCTGCCCGTCAACGCATTTACCCGGAAAAGCTCGCGCGCAATCCATTGAGCACCACGGTTTCGGAAGTGATCACTCGCCTCATCAGGAGTGCGGTCAAGGTTAAACTCTACTGACTCCCCACGAATTCGACAGTTCGCTTGCGCGAGTAGGGAGCTTTCTGGTTCACGAAGTCCAGGGATACTGCATAGAAATAAATAGGATGAGTCAGAGTCTGATGGCTCGCACATTGCGTTTTCGTAACTACCTGGAATTTCGCGGAACAGCGAGATCTGCCGGAACCAAAGTTGGCAGCGCCTTCAGCAGGCTACCGAACTATGTTTAGGCGGATCCGCGCAAAAAATCAGATATGCCAGTTCCTGTCCACCTGATACGCCGCTAACGTTCACGAACCATATGCCATACCTGTCATCGTTTCAATGAGTTACGACTGGACGACCATTGAGTACAGGTTCTTATGGGGATCGGCATAAGCCCCCTCTTTGAGAAGGTTCACATCCCTAGCCCACCGCTTTTCAAGCCGATGATCGATCAGTTTAGATCGCGTGGAACCTACTCTGACATACCTCAAGTCCCATTGATCCGTCCTGTGCTTACCGATCCCCTTCACCCATTCGGTGTAGTCGCAAATTCAATCTTCTGAGCGATAGCGAAGGAACGGTCCGCTTATTACCATGCATCAAGCATAGAGGATGGGCCAAACACTCTTCTACGGAACATAGGAGGTTTCAAACAAGGAGGTGCTCTATGAGTGATCTTCACCTAAAAGACGTCAAGGACGACCTCACACACGAGCCAGGATGGGTATATCTGTATGGCGCACTTCTTATCGGGGTCGTTGGATTTGCGCTCTATTTCGGCGGTTTCATGAGGTGAGTCGTGTGTAGCTGATTGCCGCAACTGGAGTGCGAAGAAGCGAGTGCCTACTATCCAGAACGGGAGAAGGGGCCGGAGCCGTGTTCAAACGGCTCTGGCACGAGGGAGGTACTTGTCAACTCAGCAAGTTCCACGGGTTTCCAGCCCTTCCTGAATGGCATTCTTCAATATCTGAGATGTGGCGCTGTCCTGATCGCGCCGAGTTTGATCGTGGATATATTCACTGCCATTCGTGAATTTCCCACGTTCGATCTGAGCCTTGATCCATTGCCCCTGCTACTCTGTGACAGTGGTCGCCTTGCGTATCGTTCCCATCGCGAGACCTCCGATATAAAATTATACGATTGAAGCAGCTGAGCGCTTTCTTGAGCATGTGAGAAACCGTTGCCTCCGGCCAGCATGGCCTTTTGACCCCGCTTCACGTATCGTACGTGTGATGTTTCGCGTGAGACCTCACGATCTTCGCTTCCCACCCGTTGAGCAGGCCACTCCTGAAGGCCTGCTTGCTGTCGGCGGGGACCTTCGTCCCGAGCGATTACTCGAAGCGTACCGGCACGGCATCTTCCCCTGGTACAACGAGGGCGATCCCATTCTCTGGTGGTCACCGGACCCGCGTGCCGTGCTGTTCCCCTCAAAGCTCCACATTCCGCGTAGTCTGAAGAAAAGACTTCGCTCGAATGTCTTTACCGTCACGCTCGACACCTGCTTTCGCCAGGTTATGGAACAATGTGCGGGCCCGCGTCCGCAATATCCGGATGGTGGGACTTGGATTACTGGGGATATGTTGGACGCCTATACCGGCTTGCATGAACTCGGCTACGCCCACTCGGTCGAGAGTTGGCAAGAGGGTCGGTTGGTCGGGGGAGTCTATGGTGTAGCAATCGGTGGCGCCTTCTTTGCCGAATCCATGTTCACCAGGGTCGATGACGCATCAAAAGTTGCGTTCGTGAGGCTTGTCCGGCAACTCCAGCTCTTGAACTTTCGTCTCATCGATTGCCAACAATCCTCTCCCCATGTCATGCGGTTCGGGGCCAAAGAAATTCCACGCTCGGACTTCATGCATCAGCTCATCGCGGCGCTCATGCTTCCCGATCGACGGGGTCAATGGGAGTTCGATAAGGGATGGGATACGGAACGATCGAGGGAGTCTGGTTAACTAGCCTGTATTATTCATGACAGTTCATCGCGAAATCGCCCAGCCGCGTTGTGAGATCGGCGCACGGAGCCGGGAGGACCTGAGGCGTACTCGTGCAGTACGTCGAGGGGCCGAGGGGCGAGTCCGCCGACCGCAGGCTTGTCGGAACAGCGGATCGGCGATTGCAGCAGAAGTGATCATGAATAATACAGGCTGGCAGCGAACCCCCATTTGACAGCCTTTTCTTCACTCGCTTATGATTTGTTTCAATAAAAAGGAGGCGGTCACATGAGTTTTACGATTACACCGAAAGAGCTGAAGGCTCGGATCGATAAAGGGGATCTGTTGGTACTTTTGGACGTCCGTGAGCCCTGGGAAAACCAGTTGGCCAGGCTGGATAACTCCATGCTGATTCCACTCGGTACGTTACCTCAGTCACTGTCCAAATTGGATAGAGACACCGAGATTATTGCGTACTGCCACCACGGCATGCGCAGCGGCGATGCAACGGGATTCCTGCTTCAACAGGGATTTTCGAACGTGAAGAATTTGATCGGCGGGATCGATGCCTGGTCGGTTCAAGTGGACGGGACTGTGCCCCGGTATTGATCCAACGCAGAACGCCAGCTCTTTCGCATCTGCTGCTCTCGGCAAACTCGCAAACAACTGAACCGAGTTCAGCTTACGCTTAATGAGTAGCGGACGGACAGTTATCGAGTCTTCCCTTGGAAGAACTCCACTGTCTGCTTGAGCCCCTCTGCGAGGTCCATCTTAGCCTCCCACCCAAGCTCTTGTTTGATCCTCGCCGCGTCAACCACGCTTCGAATCTGCTCACCGGCTTTGGCAGGGCCATGAACTTCCTTGGCGCTTGAACCGGTTAATGTCGCCAACATGCGGAACAGCTCGTTCACGGATGTTTCCGCCCCGGTTCCGACGTTATAGACTCCATGCGCATCCTGCCCCATGGCGGCAAGGTTGGCCTCCGCCACATCTTCGACAAACACAAAATCTCTGGTTTGGCGGCCATTGCCATTAATGATGGGCTGCTCCCCGTTCAACATCTTTTGAATGAAGATCGCCACCACACCCGCCTCGCCTTCCGGATCCTGTCTCGGTCCGTAGACGTTGGCGTAGCGGAGGCTGACCACGGGAATCCCGCCGACTCGCTGGAAGTACGATAAGTAGTGCTCGCCGCACAGCTTACTGATGCCATAGGGCGACAAGGGATTGGTGACATGCGATTCCGGAGCCGGAAAGGCCTCTTGTTCCCCGTAAATCGCCCCACCGGACGAGGAGAACACCACTTTTCGGCACCCGTACCGAACCGCTTGTTGCAACACGTTCATGGTACCCAACACATTGACCTGGGCATCAAAGACCGGATCCGCCACGGAATTGCGCACGCTCACCTGTGCCGCAAGATGCAGCACGATGTTCGGACGTTCATTGCGAAAAATCCGTTCGAGACGCCAGCTGGTAATGTCGGTTTTATAGAGGCTTGCCGCGCGATTGACATTCTTGCGCTTCCCGGTCACCAGATTGTCGACGATGACAACTTGATGCCCCTCCTCAATCAGTCGATCCACTACATGCGATCCGATAAACCCTGCCCCACCCGTGACGAGTACTTTCATTGGCCCTCCTGAATGAACACTTCACTATTCCGATGCTTCCTACATACCATGAATCGGCGCGTTGTACTCAAAGATTGCGAATATCTCCTGATTCCCTTTTTTCCCTTTGATGGGGGACGGAACGGTTTTCAGCGTCCGGAGCCCCAATTCCTCGGCAAATCGTGTCACTCGTTGAGCCACCTCCGTTCGCTGGCCCTCATCCCGTACGATTCCCCCCCGACCAACCTGCCCCTTACCGACTTCAAATTGCGGCTTGATCAATGCCACGACCCTCGCCTGCGGCCGGAGAAACTGCGTGACGGCCGGAAGGACTTTCGTCAACGAGATAAACGAGACATCGATCACGACCAGATGAATCGGGTCTAGAACGGCAGACCGCTCCATATAGCGAATATTGGTCCGCTCAAGCAGCACGACACGGGGGTCATGACGAAGCCGCCAATCGAATTGCCCGTAGCCCACATCAACGGCATAGACCTTCATCGCTCCCCGCTGAAGCAAACAGTCAGTGAAGCCGCCCGTTGAACACCCAACATCGAGACACATCCATCCCCGTGGATCGATCATCCCGGCGTCTAGGGCCGCGTCGAGTTTCTCCCCACCTCGGCCGACAAACGGCTGATCCTCTCCGACAATCTCGATCGTGGCATTGGCAGGAATCAACCTGGACGGTTTGTCGACAAGCACCCCGTCACTCCTGACCTTTCCAGCAAGAATCATCCGTACGGCGGCATCACGACTCTGAACCAGACCCTGAGCCGTCAACACCTGGTCACAGCGATGTTTCTCGGGTCGCACTCGTGTCGTCATGCGCTTCAATAAAGGGGAGGACAAAAAAGAACCGAGGATCAGCGGAACAACCGACTAGCTGTGTGTTGAAAAACCTAGCACCGCCTTAAGAAATGATCGCCGCATATAGCCGCCGACCGGATCTGGATGCCCTGCAGGCTGTTCAGAAAGGTCGTCCAGCAAGGCCGCAGCGAGCGAAGGGGCAACTCGTACTCTATCCCGTACGTTGAGCCTCTGAGCGACGCGAGAACGCTGCCGGCGGCCATTCTCAACAGCCTGCTAAGCGTCTTCGGCGGAACCGACGACATCAATGTCATCCGAGGTGAACGCTCGCAGCTGCTTCTTCCCATTCTTATCTTGAACGAGCACTTCGACTTTGCGCTCGGCCTCTTCCAAGACTTTGAGGCAACTCTTGGACAGTCGAATGCCCTCTTCGAAAATCTTCAACGACTCATCAAGGGGCAGATCCCCTTTTTCCAGCTCCCCCACGATGACTTCCAAGCGAGCCATCGCCTGTTCAAATTTCACCCCAGCCACAATCTTCTCCCTTCAAAGTCGATTATTATAGCGAAGCTCCAGTACGATTTTAAACGGATAGATTCGACTTCACTTCCTTCACCGTACAACGAACCTGGCCGTTGGCAAGACGGGCAACGACCTCGTCTCCGACGGCCACTTGCCCGACATCTCGAATGATCTGATGCCTCGGCACCGTTTCGAGAATTGCGTATCCGCGCTCCAGAACCGCAAGCGGACTCAACCCATTCAATCTCCTGAGGGTGCTGCGTGCCAGTTGCATCTGATGGGTCAGGGTATGATCCATCGCAGCGGCCAAACGCAACTGCAGCTGCGGGATAACCCCCAGCTCTCGACGCACGTGAAAGACCGGGTTTTGCGACATCAGCGCTTGTGTCCAGGCCTGCGCATCTGCGATGGCACACCTCAGCGTGGCCTGTGCCGCTTCTCGCATGCCTGTCATAGCGTCATCCACCCGCTGCGCCTCTTTGAGAATTCTCAGCCGAATATGACTCATATGGGCCAGCACGAGATCAAGTCGCTGATGCTGATCCAAGCACTGTGCGGTAATCGCTTGCCGACAACGAGCGACGAACATATCCAGCCGTTCAACAAGTTCCGCTAAGACGGGAACAACCAGTTCGGCGGCAGCAGAGGGTGTTGGGGCTCTGACATCTGCGGCAAAGTCGGTCAGCGTCACGTCCGTCTCATGTCCTACGGCTGATACGATAGGCACCGTTGAGGCGGCCACCGCTCGGACCACGATTTCTTCGTTGAAACTCCACAGATCTTCCAATGATCCACCGCCCCGTCCAACAATCATGACGTCGACGAACCCCAGCTTATTCAGGGTCTCAATGGCTTCCACGATCTGCTCCGCCGCCCCACCCCCTTGCACTGAGACCGGCACAAGAATAATGCGCACGATGGGACATCGACGGTGCAAGACCGCCATCATGTCTCGAACCGCTGCCCCAGTCGCTGAGGTCACAAGGCCGACGGTCCGTGGAAACTCTGGAAGTGAACGTTTACGTGTAACATCGAAGAGTCCCTCATCTTCCAGGCGGCGCTTCAGTTGCTCAAACGCTAATTGCAGCGCGCCCAGCCCCTGGGGCTCCACATGATCTAGGATGAGCTGATATTCCCCTCGAGGCTCATAGACGGAGAGTCGCCCCCGCACGATGACATGGAGACCGTCTTCTAGGCCGAATCGCAATCGAAGGGCGGTTGATCGAAAGATTACGGCACGAACCTGACTCGTCTGATCCTTGAGGGTACAATACAGATGCCCGGACCCTGGCGCGCGCAGGTTCGAAATCTCTCCCTCGAGCCATACCTCCGAAAAGGACGTCTCGAGCGAGGCCCGCACCATGGCGGTCAATGCTGAGACAGTGAGCACCTGTCTCGAAGACGAATCGAGAGCGAAGAGAGACGAAGGCGGCTGGGTCTGTGTGAGTCCTCTTCTCATGAAACCCGTGAGGCACTCAGCAGCGTACTGAGACAGCTCTGGATACGTGCGACAATAAGTGATGCTTCGCTTAATCGAACTGGCGAATCCGTTCGAACGCCACGGCCTTGCCCAAGCGCGTATCCAGCTCGAGCAGAACGGCACAAAACACCGACGGCCCTGAGGCAACTTCAAATCGCCTCGGCATGCCGGTCAAGAACTTCTCGATGGCGAGTTCCTTTTTCACACCGATGACGGAATGGAGCGGTCCCGTCATGCCGATATCCGTGATATAGGCGGTGCCCTTCGGAAGGATCTGCTCATCGGCCGTTTGCACATGGGTATGGGTCCCGACGACGGCCGTCACCTCCCCGTCTAAAAAATGCCCCATCGCCATTTTTTCAGACGACGCTTCCGCATGCATGTCGACGATGATGGCTGAGGTTTCCCGTTTCAGCCTCGACACCTCACGTTTGGCCGTCTGGAATGGACAATCGATCGTCGGCATGTACACGCGACCCATCACTTGGAGAACGGCCAATCGCTCACCCCCTGCGGTCTCAATCACCACGCTCCCGCTTCCAGGTACTCCCGAAGGATAGTTTGCCGGACGCAGCAATCGCGGTTCACGCGAAAAATAGTCAACGGCTTCCTTTTTATCCCACGCATGATTGCCCGTCGTGACAACTGAGACGCCGGTGTCGAAGAGTTCTTCGGCCAACTCCGGCGTGATGCCGAATCCGCCTGCCACATTTTCTCCATTGGCGATGACCGCATCGACTTGGCGCTGAGCCACCAGACGAGGTACCGCTCGGGCAAGCGCTCGACGGCCTGGCTCCCCCATGACGTCGCCGATACACAACACCTTCATTTGGCGTATTCCACGTACCGGCTTTCCCGAATCACCGTCACCTTGATTTGGCCCGGATAGGTCAACTCCTGTTCGATCTTTTTTGCCAGCTCGCGTGAGAGCTGGAACGATTCCGCATCCGTGATGTCTTCCTGTCGAACAATGACCCGAATTTCACGGCCCGCTTGGATGGCGTATGCCTTCTGAACCCCTTTGTGCCCGGTTGCGAGCGATTCCAATTTTTCCAATCGCTTCACGTACGACTCAAGTGCTTCGCGCCTGGCTCCAGGGCGTGCGGCCGATAAGGCCTCAGCCGCGGCCACTAATACGCTCTCCGGACAAATCGGCTCCACCTGCTCATGATGCGCCTCGATAGCGTTGACGATCTTTGCCGACTCGCCATACTTCTTGGCGATCTCAGCCCCCAGCATGGCATGCGGACCCTCCTCTTCATGACTGACAGCCTTGCCGATATCATGAAGAAGGGCACCTCGCCGAGCCAACTTCACATCGAGACCCAACTCCGACGCCATGATGCCGCAGATGTAGGACGCTTCGCGGGCATGATAGAGATTGTTCTGGCCGTAACTCGTTCGATATTTCAGACGGCCCAAGACCTTAATCAGCTCCGGATTAAAATCTGAGAGGCCCAGTTCAAAGATAATCTTCTCGGCCTCTTCGTACATCAACTTGTCGATGTCGACCTTGACCTTTTCGACGATCTCCTCGATACGCGTGGGATGGATGCGTCCGTCGTGCATCAGACGCTCCAGAGATACTTTTGCAATCTCGCGCCGCAAGGGATCGAACCCAGAGATAATCACCGCCTCAGGTGTTTCATCGATGATGAGATCAATACCGGTCGCCGCTTCCAGTGCACGGATATTGCGTCCTTCACGACCAATGATCCGCCCCTTCATGGCATCGTTCGGTATGGGGACGACTGAAATCGTCGACTCCGACACGTAGTCACGAACCACACGTTGAATCGATGAGGTAATGATTTCCCGCGCCTCCCGCTCGGCGTTTTCGCGAGCCTCTTCAATGGTCCGCTTGGCGATCCCAACGGCATCCAGTCTCGCCTGCGATTCCATTTCGACGATCAACTGTTTCTTCGCTTCTTCAGCCGTCATGCCCGCCACACGCTCTAAGGCCTCACGGTGCTCCCGCTCCGCCTTGGCGCAGGCCGCCTCTTTCACCGTCAACCCTTCCTCCCGTTTCGAGAAATCCTGCTCGCGTTTCCGTGCTTCATTCTCGCGTTTTTCTATGGCCGTCAACTTTCCATCGAGGACACCTTCTCGCTGGATGAGCCGTTTTTCCACCCCTGACAATTCACCCAACTTCGCCTTTTGTTCCTGCTCGAACTCAGACTTTGCCTTAAACGCAAGGTCCTTCGCCTCAAACCTGGCTTCCTTGATCAGGTTTTCGGCTTCTCGTTGTGCATTCTGCACAACCTGTTTCGCAAGTTCTTCGGCCTCCGCCTGTTTCGCCCCCATCACACGGCGCCGCAGCAGCTCAAAGACCCCTGCTCCAACCACGGCACCGACAATCAGAGACAGTACGATGGACACAATCGTTGCAGTAGAAATGGGAGTCACCCCCTTCTTAGATTTCGCCCGGCCAACTCCGTTTGGCCCGAGCTAGGCACACCAAGACACGTCACGGACAACAGGTACGATTCGGACACGTGCGGTGGATGATGAAGGAGGGGCCTTAGGAGACTATCGGTTCTTTGACTTGGAAGCACAGGGGTTCATCAGGATACAACTCACGACTCCGCCGGATTTCGCTGTGCATCTCACACATCAGGGGCATCAATGCGCGGCGGTGAAGAACGCAGCAACGGACTCTGAATCATCACTCTGTCCGTCCGTCCTCTACCAAGACCATGCGCCGTGAAAACCTATCCGTCCTTAGACGGATGGAACTGGTTGACCACGCATGATCCGTACACTGAGCCCCCTGATGAACAAACACTTCGTATCCCTTCAGAACAATACTGCCTGTGGCTTTCTCGACGCTATTTCCAAGTCATTCAACGATTCAACCTTGTGGCCCTAACCTGATCCACCAGCACTGACTTATCTATACGATAACAAAGGGACTCTTTGAAAGCAAGGCGAATCACCACGCTATCGAAAGAGCGACGACGGCATCTGCTCCTCGATCGATTCCATTAAGGTCACCATCCGCCGTTCGACATCGGCCTCCCCCTGGACCCGTTTCTTTTCGGATTCAAAGAGTTGATGGGCAAGATTAATCGCGGTGAGCACGGCCAACTTCGAGGGCGTCGTCGTCTTCATCCCCTCCGCGAGGTGTTTCATATGGTCGTCGACAAAATGAGCCAGCCGCCGAACATAGACATCATCACTGTCTCCGGTGATGGCATACCGTTGACCATAAATTTCCACATCAATGGTCTTAGTCAATGGCCACCTCCTTCGGCTCCTCGATACACTCAATCAGCTCGATCTCGCTCATGACTTTTTCGATTCGCGTTTTGATATCCACTCGCTCCATTTCCCATCTGCGATTCATATCATCTTGCTGGGCCAACTGCTGGCGAGCCGTTTTGAGCTCCTCCTCCAAGAGTCCGTTCTTTCGCTTGAGCTCTTGAACGAGCTTGACCAGGTCACGAATTCGCGTTTCGAGCGCATCCAGTCGATCCAATGACATAATCATCCCCTCTTGGTTATGACCACCACAGATTGTGGCGCACTATAAAAATTTCACAAGATCCTGTCAAGAAACGGTTTTGGGCGCCCCGGATAAACGCAGATATTCCTTGTAACTGCGGAGCACCCGCTTCACGTATTGCCGGGTCTCTTGGTACTGAATCAACTCTACGAACTCATCCTCGCTTCGACCGCGATATGTCGTTGCCCAGGCCCCCACGACGACCGGGCCGGCGTTATACGCGGCGATCGCTTGAGCCACATTGCCTGAAAACTGCGCCAAGAGCTGTTCCACATACCGCACACCGATCCGAATGTTGACTTCCTGATCGAACAGATCCTCGCGAGATACGCTTGGCAGGTGATGTTGCTGAGCCACCGTATTGGCCGTGGTCGGCATCACTTGCATCAAACCAATGGCGCCGACGCGTGACACGGCTTTCCAATCATACTGGCTTTCCTCTCGGATGATCGCGGCGACTAAAAAGGGGTCTACGCCGTTGGTCGCCGACATCTTAATCGTCGGAATCAATCCGGTCGGATAGGCCACGTTCCACAAACCCTCGGCAATGGTCCCGCCGGTCCTTTCCAACTTCTCGCGAAATCGCGATCGCACAAGGCGTAAGGCATGGTGATACGCGCCGACCTCATTCAGCATGATGGATAAGGCCGCCAATACCTCAGGATCCCGACTATACCGATCCGTCAAGACGCTCAGCTCTCTTGCGGCATCCTGCTCCCGGCCCAGCAACCGCAGCTCAACCGCTCGCTTGAAGGCTGGTTGTTGTTCGATCTGACTCCGATTGACGACCTGATTCTCCTGAGCCAGCCCGTGACCGGCCTCAGAAATGGGTTGGACGGCCAACACTGGTGCCACCGCCGGATCCTGTTCCATCCGTGCGGGAAGCTGGCCTCCTCCCTGCTCGCGTGCCAGCTGGCAATAGTAGGTGTACGGGAACCGTTGGCAGAGCTGTGCAAACAGGTCCTTCGCCTTGGCATCTCCAAGCTGCCCATGGGCACGCGCAATCCAGTAGAGCGCTTGTGGCTCCACATCGCTATCCTTTTGGTCGACAATCTGCTGCCACACCCGGATCGCCTCCCGCTGACGATCTGTTCGATAGAGCAACCACCCCTCCCGCCATTGTGCCTCGGTTCGTTGAGAAGCGGGTTCACCCATCTTGGCAACATGCCGATACCGTTCGGCCGCCTCGTCGAAACGTGATTGATCCTCGAGCCAGATTCCAGCGAACAAGTTGACCTGGCCCTTCTGCTCCGGAGTCAAAGTCCGCCTTGACAGCGTGCGACACAAATCCAACAGCTTCTCTCCCAACCCCTGGCGGAGATAGACTCTCGCCAACCAGACCGTCGCTTCATCCGTCCGAGGCCCTTGGTCCTCGGTCAGCACAGAGAAGGTCTCGCGCGCCTGGTCATAATTCTTGAGCCGAACCTGTGCGATTCCCAATTTGAGCTTGGCATCCGCGCGTTGTGGAGAGGAAGGATCCAGAGCCATGAACTTTTTGAGCTCATCGATCGCTTCCGCATGGAGTGACTGTGCCAGAAACACCTGGGCACGCTCATAATAGAGGTCAGGAGAGGCACTCCAGGATGCACCTCCGTTGTTGCCCGCCAGCAACCCCTCGGCCTCCTTCGCCTCCTTCGTTTGTGGGAACTTCACCCAGAGCTGCTTTAACGTCTCTCGAGCTTCGGCTAGCTGACTTTCGCGGAGATAACACGAGGCCATCCGCAGCCAGGCTTGTGCGATTTGAGGGTCTTTGTCGTTTCCACTCACCGCTTTCGCAAGCCACGAGATGGCCTCGGGGCAACTGGAGGCTCGGTACCAGGCTTCCCCGGCACGGAGCGCGACCAGATTGAGAAGGTTGGAATCGGGAACCGCTTGCGACACTCCCTCGAACATCGCTGCAGCCTCCTTGACCTCCCCCAGTCGTAAATGGGCCTCCCCGATCCAGAATCGGATGTAATCGTCGAGGACAGGAACGTCTTGTTGTGCGGCTCGGAGATACGGCAGCGCGGCAGCAGGATTGCGATCCATCAGAATCACGCCGGAGAGTAAGCCGGCCCGCTTCGCCCAGATCGACGCCGGAGCCCCCTCCATCACCTTGCGGAGACGTTCGAGTTTCAGTGCAACGACTTGATCCTTCGTGAGGACATTTCCCAGTCGTTCCCTCGGCCAGACCGCTGCCAGAAAACAGTCTTCGGAAGACGCACAGTTCTCGTGGTTCGTTTGTTCCAGCGCGGCGACTTGTGCGGCGTGCGCGTCATGCACAGACACCCCCACGCTGAGCAACGTCAAATAGAGACCGAGAATCAGCGACACGTTATGGTTCCTCATGGTTACCCATCGCAATGCACTTAGCACCATTATATACAGAGCCACTCACAATGGAAAAAGAATTGCAGGTCGGTGAGTGGCCGGCTCGTATGCGAGGCAACCTGCGCTGTGATAGGCTGCCCATCCAGCGAGGAATCATATGGCCGATCCATCGGTCTCGCATCTCAACTCAACGGTTCAGCTCTTAGCTCTCACCGAACATCAGATGGCCCGGCTTGTCCGCACGCAGGGCTGGCCCGAGTATCGAACCGCTCAAATTCTGCGTTGGATATACCAACGACGACTCCGAACGATCACGGACATGACTGATCTCCCGATGCATGATCGAGTGACACTGTCTCGATCAGCTGCTATCGGTCGTTCGGCACAGGTGAGCGTTCTCCGGTCCCAAGATGGAACACGTAAAGTACTCTTGACGCTCGAAGACGGCATGACCGTCGAATCTGTACTGATCCCGGATGACACGCGGCTGACCCTCTGCGTGTCGACGCAAGTAGGCTGTATGTTGGACTGTGGGTTTTGTCTCACCGGACAGATGGGGCTGAAACGTAATCTCAAGCTCCATGAAATCATCGATCAGGTCCTAACCTCGCAAGACCTCCTGAGCGCTGAGGAACACATCACGAACCTTGTCTTCATGGGAATGGGTGAACCCCTCGCCAATGTGGAGACACTCAAGGCCGCCGTAGCCGCTTTGACGAACAAACCCTGGGGCCTGGGATGGTCACGAAGACGCATTACCGTCTCGACAGCCGGTCTGGCATCCCGCCTCTCAGACGTCGCAACAATGGGTGTGAATCTCGCCATTTCTCTGAATGCCACCACAGAAGCACAACGCCGAGATCTGATGCCCGCCGCCAGTAACATCGCATCCTTGAATTCGCTCTTGGATGCTTGTCGGCGATACCCGCTTGCGCCTCACCGACGGTTGACGTTCGAGTACGTCCTGTTGGCCGGTGTAAATGACCTTCCAGCCGATGCACATCGCCTAGTACGACTGCTGAAATCCTTGCGCTGCAAAGTGAATCTGATTCCGTTCAATGAGTTTCCGGGCAGTCGGTTTCGCCGTCCGCCGGACAACGACGTACTTCGGTTTCAATCCGATCTTCGTAAGGCGGGACTCGATGTCTATGTCCGTCAGAGTCGTGGGCGCGACGTGTACGGTGCCTGCGGACAGCTCGGTGACATCTCCGGCAACCGATCTCCCGTTACCTTGACAGCAATTGAAACTCGTTGTTAGCATGCCCTATTCAACGTTCATTATGATCAGGCCGATACTCACACGCACTTGGTTTGCCTGCCTCGTAGGGATGCTCCTGGTCCTGGGCGACCGGTCCCCCTCCATGGGAGCTGACCCCAACGAATACATGCTTTCAAACGGGATGAAGGTGCTGCTGATCGAAGTGCCAAAAGCCCCGGTGGCCACAGTCCAAGTCTGGTACAAGGTGGGTTCCCGAAATGAAGTCATGGGTCGTGCGGGACTCTCACACATGCTCGAGCACATGATGTTCAAAGGCACAGCCAGGTATCCCAAAGGCTCCTTTTCCCGCATCATCCGAAAGAATGGTGGTATCGACAACGCCTTTACCGGACAGGATTTTACCGCCTACTTTGAAAACGTGTCGGCTGACCGTGTCGGGCTCGCGTTAGAACTAGAAGCTGACCGAATGCAGGGGCTGCTTCTCGATCACAGTGAGTTCCAGACCGAGCGCGACGTTGTCAAAGAGGAACGCCGCCTGAGGTCTGAAGATGATCCTCAAGGCGCGTTAGTCGAAGCCTTGTTCTCCCAGGTTTTCATGAGCCATCCTTATCACTGGCCGGTGATCGGCTGGTTCGCAGACCTGGATGCAATGGCAATCGAAGATTTACAGCGCCACTATGACACCTTCTACTCGCCCAACAACGCCACCTTGATCGTAGTAGGTGACATCAAGGCTGACTCATTGCTCCCCATGATCAAGCGACTATTTGAGCCGATTCCCAGAGGCCCATCGCCGAAGCAGATTCTTCCGCCCGAGCCAGAACAACGCGGCGAACGTCGTTTTCTCCTCAAGCGGGAAGCGCAGGTCCCGTTCGTCATGATGGGCTTCCGCATCCCGAACTATTCGAGTGACGACAGCTATGCTCTCGATCTCCTCGAGTCGATCCTCTCGCAGGGGAAGAGTTCCCGTCTCTACCAAAACGTGGTCTATGAGCAGAAGCTGGCGCTGGCAGTCGGTGCGGAATACAGCTTGCTGCAAACCGATCCCGGCCTATTCTACTTTTACGCACTGGTCAATCCTGGAGCGAAGGTGGAAGCAGTGGAAGAAGCGCTCCAGCGTGAAGTCACGCGTCTGCAGAATGACCCTCCATCGGAGTTGGAGCTGCAACGAGCGAAGAACCAAATCGAAGCATCGCGCGTGTTCGAACAAGATTCGAATTTTCGCCACGCCATGCTCATGGGACAAGCAGAGACCGTCGGAGCAGGGTGGAGACGAATCAATCAGTTCGTTGAGCGTATCCGTGCGGTCACCGCCCAGGACATTCAACGTGTCGCGAAGCTGTACTTAACCCCAGACAATCGGACCACCGGGATTCTCATCCCCTTGCCGCCAAAACCCGTCGAATCGTCCCACTCAGCACCGCACGATGGAAAGTCTTAGGACGCCATGAATCACGAACCCAACTCCACAGGCTACTCTGATTCTGGTCCTCGATCCAGTTCGCTTGCCAATCGGATGTGCTGGGTCCTGTGTGTGGCGATGTCGATGAGTGTTCCTCTAGGAGCGACTGCAGCCGACATTATCCCTGTCAAGTTCACGACACCCAATGGGATGACGGTCGTCGTGTTGGAACAACACTTTCTTCCCATCGTCGAACTCCATGCGCTCATCAAGGCTGGCTCATCCCAAGACCATCCGGAGAAGGCCGGTGTTGCCAACCTCGTTGCCAGCCTGCTGGATGAAGGCACCACGTCACGATCGTCCAAACAGCTGGCCGAGCAGATCGACTTCGTCGGTGGATCCCTCAGTGCCCAAGCCGGTGAAGATTTTACGACCGCGTCCACCCGCATCCTTAAAAAGGATATCGACCTGGGATTTACGCTTCTTGCTGATATCCTTCAACGCCCGGCATTCCCCAAACAGGAATTCGAACGGGTTCGATCACAGATTCTTGGGGAAATCGCGAGTGACAACGATGATCCCGGCCATGTGGCCATGAAAGCCTTCAACCAGCTAGTCTACCAGAACCACCCCTATCGCTGGCCTGTCCATGGAACCGAGGAGACCCTCAACAAGATCACCTTGTCCGACATCCAAAGCTTCTACGCCAAGGAATACCTCCCCAACCAAATCATTCTTACGATCGTGGGCGACATGACTGTCGAACAAGCGACCTCCCTCGTTCAGATTCATTTTGGATCCTGGAAGAAAGGTGCTGCACCGCCGCGACCGTCTAGAAAACCGCCCACTGTCGAGAAAAAGGCCGTCCAATTCATCGAGAAAGACTTAACCCAGTCCACTATTGTGTTGGGCCACTCCGGAATCAGCCGAACAAACCCGGATTTCTATGCGGTCACCGTCATGAACCATGTTCTCGGAGCCGGTGGATTTTCGTCGCGGCTGATGGATTCGATTCGCGATAAGCAGGGTCTTGCCTATGGAATTACAAGCCACTATGACGCGAGAGCCATGCCGGGATCGTTCTGGATCAACCTCCAGACCAGAACTGAGACCACCAACCAGGCCATCACCAGTGCCTTAGCCGAAATGAAGGCGATCCGTGAGGCGCCGGTGAGCGACCAGGAACTAGCCGAGGCCAAGTCATTCTTGATGGGGAGCTTCCCCTTACGACTGGACTCCACGGCCAAGCTGGCGCAAGTCTTGGGTCAGGTAGAATTTTTTGGACTCGGGTTCGATTACTTCAGCCAGTATCCTAAATGGATCGACCGAGTGACGAAAGACGACGTGCAGCGCGTGGCCAAGCAGTACCTAAACCCGCAGTCTTATGCTCTTGTGGTGGTGGGGAATATTACCAAGGCGAAAGTCCGTCATTAGCTCAACGTTTGAGAATTGTCCATGCAAGCCGTTTCGGTCCAAGAGAAACTTCTTCGACTCAGAACCCTTCTCACAGAGCTGGGTTCTGTGGTCGTCGCGTATTCCGGTGGAATCGATAGCACCTTCGTATTGAAAGTTGCACATGAACAACTCGGAGACAAGGCGGTCGGCATCACCGCCGTCTCGCCAACATTCCCGTCGCTTGAACTAGAAGCGGCCCAGCGCGTCGCGCAGGAAATTGGCGCTCGTCATGAAACGGTGCAAACAGACCAATTAGCCATTGATGATTTCGTCAAGAATGACGCCAGCCGTTGCTACCACTGCAAAACCGACTTGTATCAGCTGCTTGGGAGCGTTCGACAATCAAAGACGGCCGCATATGTTGTAGATGGGACCAATCTGGACGACCTTGGTGATGACCGCCCTGGTATGAAGGCAGCACGGGAATGGGGTGTGCGCAGTCCATTGGTTGAGGTCCAGCTATCAAAGGCTGATATCCGCATCCTGGCCAAGGAACTGGGTCTCTCGAATTGGGATAAGCCTGCCGCAGCCTGCCTGTCGTCACGAATCCCACGTGGCATGCCCATCACTCTGGAAAAGCTGAGCCGGGTTGAAGAAGCCGAAGCCGTACTTCAGCGAGAAGGGCTACGCCATTTTCGAGTCCGAAACCATGGCGACATTGCCAGAATTGAAGTGGCTCCAGACAACCTCTCCTGGCTAATTGAACCCGCCCGATGCACCCGAATCAGTACGCAGCTGAAAGAACTCGGGTTTCGGTTTGTGACGGTAGATCTGGATGGGTATCGCCCAGGGGGAGTCAGCCTGAGCTGACTCCCCCTGGTACAGTCCGATAGGGATCGCCTATCGCTGTTGTGATCGAGAGAGGGCCTCAAGCGCTTCGTCGGCGAACTTCCGTTGGTCAGCTTCGGTCAAACTCCGCTGTACAACCTTTTCCGCAACCATGAGTGCCAATTCCGTGGTCTGGGTACGGATGTCCTGAAGGGCCTTGCGCCGTTCTTGCTCGATTTCCCTTGTGGCATCGCCTTTTATCCGCTCTGCGTCGGCAGTCAACCGTTGCTCGTTTTCATCGAGCAGGCGTTGAGCTCGTTCCTTTGCCGCTGCAAGGATGGCTTCTGCCTCCTTACCGGCTGCACTGAGCTTGGCCTCATATTCCTTCAGCCGACTCTCAGCATCCGACCGGTGACGTTCGGCCTGATCAAGGCTGTCCTTAATTTTCTTTTCTCGTTCCTCAAGGATACTGAGAATGCCGGGGAATGCATACTTATAGAGGATGAACAACAATATGCCGAAAGACACAACTTCCCAGAAAATCAGGGACGAGAAAAAGTGCGATTCAAACTGTGGCATGCGCGCCTTCGTAAAACGTTACTCGTGAAACGTTACACGAAAATGAACCTCTCGAGGAGCGGTTCACAAATAACGGTTAACGCTCCCTAGTTATTTACGGAATCCCATGATGATGAAGGCAATGACCAGGCCGTACAGCGCAATGGCTTCCACTAATGCGAAACCGATCCACATGTACTTCGTAACACGCGCTTCCGCCTCGGGCTGACGTGCCACGACCTCAATCATCTTTCCAAAGATAAACCCGATGCCGACACCCGCTCCGGCAAACCCTGCGGCGGCACATCCCATACCGATCAACCCTGCTGCTGCTGAATCCATTATGTCTTACTCCTCTCTTGTCTAAACTGGCATGCGCTAATGCGCGTGCTCATCATGGCCATGTAAATGAAATGCGTCGCCCAGGTAGACGCAGGTTAAGATACTGAAAATGTAAGCTTGAATAAATGCGATACCAAATTCCAGCCCATAAATGGCAACTGTAAACGCAAAGGGCAACCATCCGATCAGCAACCCGCCGCCGATCGTAAGGCTGAACAAGACCGCGAGCATCACATGGCCGGCTGTCATGTTGGCAAATAACCGCACCGCCAGCGAAACTGGCCGCGCCACTTGGCTAATGATCTCAATCGGAATCATCAGGGGAACTAACCAGCCAGGCGTTCCAGGAGGAACCAGGATGCCGAGAAACTTTGCGCCATGCAACATGAAACCAATGACCAGGCTCAACCCGTAGACCACACATGAGAAGACGGCCGTCACGATAATCTGGCTCGTCACCGTGTAGCTACCGGGAATCAACCCAATCAGATTGCTGAAGAGGATAAACACAAAGAGGGTGGCGACCAGCGGGAAAAATCGCATTCCCTCCTTCCCCATCGTGTCCAAGATCATGCTGCGAATGAAGTCCACCATCAGCTCTGCGAGACTCTGCAACTTTCCCGGAACCAACTTCCTTGCAGACCCTGCCATCACCATGAGCACCGCCGCTGCCAACACGACGATCCACATAAAGACAACGGCCTTATTGATGGAAATATCCAACCCGCCGAGCGAAATTGGAATCCAATTCTGAAGTTCGAATTGATGAAGGGGGCTTTCTTCCACGATATTCTCGTCAGTCCTTCTAGAGGGTTTGAGTTATGGAATCTTCAGTCCGACACGCTACGTCTTCGGCCACCGTTGTATCGACCGATAGGCATTTCTCATACCTGCCACGATCCCCATCAGAAGCCCGATGATCATGCCCCATGGAGTCGAGTCAAAAACATACGTATCACAGACCCACCCCAATGCTCCCCCTACGATCAAAGCCGCAAGCAGATCAGTTGCGATCCTGATCGCTTGGCCGAGCCCCGCATATAAGGGATCTTGTGGAGGGGCCATCCTGAAACCCATGGGAGGCGGAGCACGCAGTCACAACCCTGCCATTGATGGGCGAGCAATTTAAGCAAAGGTCTGCTTGTAATGTCAAGCCGTTAGGCATCTATCTCCCCAGAAATCTCTGCGGTATAGTGAGCCACATTGTTTTGTGGTTTGATCGAGACAGCCCAACCATGCGACAAGATACCGCCTCGAGTTTTTTGCATGGCCCCCCTTCACCGCTTATCGTCACTTTGCCCTGCCCATCGACGAACCTCTTGGAACTGTATGCAACCGTCGCCTCAACCGAGCATCCGTCCTTTCTATTGGAAAGCGGCGGAGGGCGATCGATGGGACGATATTCGTACTTTTCCACCGATCCCTATTACCGGCTGTCCGGAATGGGCCACCACCTGATAGAACGCCCGACTAGAAACCACAGCACGTCAGGATTGGCTCCCTTTCAGAAGTTGGGGCAACTGTTTGCCGACCAGCCCATCGCTCGCCCTCCCGACACTCCCCCGTTTTTTGGAGGGGCCGTGGGATACCTCAGCTATGATCTCGTCCGCCAATTCGAGAGATTGCCCTCGATTGCCTCACCCCATCCTTCCGTTCCTGATTTGGAATTCGCATTTTTTGATCTCGTTGCGGCAGTCGACCATGAGCGGAACCAGTTGATACTGATGTTCTGTCCGCCGCCGACACGTTTTTTGGCTGAGTCACGAGAACAATTATTCCGCGAAGGAAGAGACCGGCTTGCCGCACTCGAAGCCCTTTTGACGCGGCCCAATACGGGCGACACCCATCCAGACAATCTGGGTCTTCTGACCTTTACACCGGAACAGGAACAAGCCGCATATAGAGAGAGTGTCCGTCGCTGCCAGAACTACATTGCAGCCGGTGACATCTACCAAGCAAACCTCTCACACCGTTTCACCGTTGATTGCGTAGCCCTTCGTCAAGGACACCTCCAAGCTGATCTCTCCGCCTACCGCCGGCTCCGAACCCTGAACCCTTCACCCTTCTCTGGATTACTCCGGTTCGATTCGGTCCGCCTCATCAGCTCATCGCCTGAGCGCCTTGTCCGCCTCGATGGTCGTCGAGCCGATACCAGGCCGATCGCAGGAACCAGGCCCCGTGGGAAAACACTGTTCGAAGATCAAGGACTCGTCGGGGAACTCCGAGTGAATGAGAAGGAGCGCGCAGAACACATTATGCTCGTCGATCTCGAGCGGAACGATCTCGGTCGAGTCTGCCGATTTGGGAGTATCCGGGCAGACGAAATCATGACGTTGGAGCAGTATTCACATGTCAGCCACTTGGTATCGCATATCACCGGTACGCTCACGGACCAGGCGACCGGGTTCGACCTCCTGAGAGCCATGTTTCCCGGAGGCACCATCACCGGTGTCCCGAAGGTTCGCTGCATGGAGATCATCGAGGAATTGGAACCGGTCCGTCGCGGCCTCTATACCGGTTCCATGGGATACCTCAGTTGGAGCGGTGATCTCGACTTCAATATCCTGATCCGTACGCTTACGATGATAAACGGCACAGGCTACCTCCAAGTCGGCGCCGGGATTGTGGCCGATTCCGACCCGGGACGCGAGTACGAGGAAACCCTTCATAAAGCCCAGGCCTTTTTCAGCGCCTTTGGATAGCAGGATGTGGATTTACCTGAACGATCGATTTGTGCAAGACCACGAAGCCCGGATCTCGGTCTTCGACCATGGGTTTCTGTACGGCGACGGAGTCTTTGAAACAATGCGTTCGTATGGCCCTCGCCTCTTCATGCGAGACCACCACCTCGCACGGCTGTTTCAGTCCGCCGACGCCATCGGCTTGAGAATTCCGATCCCTCTCACCCAATGGGTCGACATACTCCATGAAACCCTGGTGCGCAACGAGTTGGGAACCGATCAACGAGACGCCTATGTGCGAATCACCGTTTCACGCGGAGCTGGAGACATTGGACTGGATCCAGCCCTGTGCCCCTCACCAACCGTCGTCGTGATGACCAAGTGGTTGGTCCCTCCGGCCTCCCATCTCTATGAACAAGGCGTCTCCGTGGTTCTCGCGTCGACCAGGCGAAACTTGCCAAGTGCGCTCCCACCGCAAATCAAGTCCACCAATTTCCTCAACAACATCTTGGCCAAGCGCGAAGCCATCGCTGCGAACGCGTTCGACAGCCTTCTGCTCAATTGGGAAGGACACCTGACCGAAGGCACGACCAGCAATCTCTTCTTCATCCGGGATGGCCGGCTGAATACGCCGGCCTTGGATTGCGGTCTCCTCGACGGCATCACCCGACGAGTCGTGATTCAATTGGCTGAAGAGCTTCACCTGCCCATTGGAGAGGGGCATTTTACCGTCGACCAACTCCATCAGGCCGATGAGTGTTTTTTGACCAACACCAGCATGGAAATCATGCCGATCGTTGAGATCGGCGACCAGCGAATCGGAGCGGGAGTACCAGGCCCGCTGACTCGCAAGCTACGAGCGCGGTTTATTGAGGCCCGAGACCGATTATCAGAACCGTCCACAGCAGGCTAAGCCTCCGATTCCCTCGTGTTTCATCAGGTTTTCACAAAAGATCTACAATTTCTTGACAGTCCGCTAGGGGCTGCTATCGTGTGACGATGCTGAATCACACACTCCCGTCCGCCTCCCCATGCACACGCTCCGGCCTGGCAGCTGCGCTCTTGCTTGGCAGTTCTGTACTGAGTCCGGTTCCGCCCCTCCACGCCGAGATCTATCAGTATATTGACGCCAAAGGGACCATTTCGCTGACCAATGTTCCCTCTGATATCCGATATCGCCGAGTCGACATCCGCCCGAATCGGCTACACCCGGCTATCTCAGAGCAGGAATTGGAACCGATGATCAAGCGGTTCTCAAGGCAACATCAACTCCACCCGGCTCTCATCCGTGCCGTGATCAAAGCCGAGTCTAATTTTGATCCCCGTGCCGTTTCACGATCCGGTGCGATCGGGTTGATGCAGTTAATGCCACAGACCGCGCTTCAGTTGGATGTTCGAGATCTCTACGATCCGGAAGACAATATCGGCGGGGGGACCAAATATCTCCGTCAATTACTGGATCGATTCCGAGGGAATCTCCCTCTCGCGCTCGCGGCCTACAATGCCGGAGAACGCGTCGTTGACCGGTATCGTACCCTTCCGCCGATCGACGAAACACGCCAATATGTCCGAAAAGTCCTCCGGTACTACCGAACATTTCTTGCACGCGACCTGGATTCGACCGGTCATGTTATCCCGTCTTCCGAGTACGCAATGGCACCAGCTTCCCCTGAGGGCTCAATCCCACCCGCCCAGTAGTCCGATCTGTGAGGCGCAGTCGGCTATGCGCCTTCCATCCCGGACGTCGCGTCCCTGGAAAATCAGATCGGTAGTGGGCACCGACGCTGTTCTCTCTCCACAAAGCCGCTTCCGCCACACAGCGCGCCACTTGCACCATGTTCTTCACCTCAAGGTCTGCTCGAGTGGAAAAGGATCGGGAGACCATTCGTTCCCATCGAGCAAGTTGAGCCGTAGCCCGGACCAATGACTCCCGAGATCGGATTAATCCAACTTGGCCCCACATGATCCGGCGCAGGGAGTTTCGTACCTTTTCCACATCGTCTAATCGATCGCCATAGCCGCGTGGTACCCGCTTATGGAACTCATTCCCACTCGGCGTCGGGCAGCCATCGGCCGACGCGATGGCTGCCACGCCAGCCCGTCTCCCGAATACCAACCCTTCCAATAATGAGTTGCTCGCCAGGCGGTTCGCTCCATGCACACCACTACACGCGACCTCTCCGGCTGCAAACAAGCCGGGCAACGTGGTCGCCCCGTTGAGGTCGGTCGTGACCCCTCCCATCATGTAATGGGCACTTGGAGACACCGGGATCCACTCCTCCGTAATATCGATATCGTGGCGCAGGCAGGTCGCATAGATCGTGGGAAAACGACGCTTTACAAAGTCCGATCCCAAATGCGTGACATCGAGGTAGACATGCCGAGCACGCGTCGCCGCCATTTCCGCCCAAATGGCCCGTGCAACGATATCTCTCGGTGCCAATACGCCGAGAGGGTGGTATCGCGTCATAAATGACTCGCCCTTGTTATTGCGGAGCTGCCCCCCTTCCCCGCGCATAGCCTCCGACAACAAGAACGGCGGGCTGGACGGTAGATAGAGTGACGTTGGGTGGAACTGAACGAATTCCATGTCTTGCAGTTCCGCCCCTGCACGAAAGGCCATGGCCATCCCATCACCCGTGGCATTGGGAGGATTCGTTGTCCGGGCAAAAATTTGGCCGGCGCCCCCAGTCGACAGTACGACCGCTTTCGCGGAAATAACGAATTGCTCACCGGAGTTTTCGTCGAGGACTACCGCCCCACAACAGCGCCCTCCCTCGACGACGAGATCCACCGTAAAGTGGTAATCCAAGCGGGCGATCCGCTGCTGTCGAACCGCCTGCGCCATGAGCGCTCGAACCATCTCATTTCCCGTCGCGTCACCTCGCGCGCGAAGAATACGGCTACGGCTATGCGCGGCTTCCCGCGCAAATGCGAATTTCCCCCCGGTCTTGTCGAACTTCGCTCCCCAGTGGATGAGCTCCTGAATGCGATCCGGCCCTTCCTCCACAAGAACACGTACTGCCTCTCGGCGGCACAGCCCATGGCCCGCCTTCACCGTATCCGTCAAATGGATGGAGACATCGTCCTCTTCGCTCAGCGCGACCGCAACACCGCCTTGTGCGAAGATCGAATTGCTCTGGAGAGGATGCCCTTTGGTGAGCATGATCACTCGCCCGACCCGGCAGAGTTCCAACGCGGCACGAAGCCCGGCCACTCCGCTCCCGATGACGAGGAAATCTGCTTCCGGCACTGATCGCGACATGATTTATCGTAGCGGAGAGGAAGGTTCCGCCAGCATCAGTTTCGTTTTCATGCCGAAGGGCAAATCGCCCTGTGCGCTGCGCAGGAGAATCGATTGGGTCCCGACCCATTGCAATCGGGCATGGCCACGCTGCCGCGTGCCCGTATCATTGGCGTCTTTTTTCCAAACCCCCTGCCAATTGACCAGCACATCGAGGTCATCCTTAGCTAGCAGGACCCGTTCGATCCTGAACTCGAGCGTAATCATGTAGAACGCATCAAAATCCATCTCCGCTTGACGTTGCAGCTCTTCCGTCTGATCGAGCGAGGATAGCATCGACCGAAATCCTGCCCGATCCTTTTGCTCATATGCGCTTCGGAGGGATTCCAGGGCCTGATCAAGACGAAGGAGCCGCTCGTGTTCGACGGGATACTGAATTGTTTTCGATGGACAACCTGCGACAAGCAACGTCAGCAGCAGAAGCCAGCCCCTACACAGAGCCAGTGAGCGTAAAGACCTCCGGACAACCATAGAAAGGCAGTATACCATAGGGGAAAAGCACGCCGTGAGCTTGCATTTTTCAGAAAAAGCTTTTAGACTCGTTCCTCTTTGGAGATACGAAGCATGTCAAGCGTCTTGAAGAAACGCCGGAAGAAAATGCGCAAGCACAAATACAAGAAGCTGCGCCAACGTCAAAAATTCCTTCGCCGAAAAAGCTAGGCTCAGCCTGCATAGCGGGAGGAGAAGGCCGTGTCTGATGGCAAGGGCAAGAAAGTTCGCATCCGCGTACGGACGGTCGGTTGCACCTACGTGGGAGACTTCCTGGTACCCCCGATGCGACATCGTGTGTCCGACGCGATTAACGAAGAAGCGCGTCTGTTCATTAGCCTCACCGACGTAGTCATCAACGAGAAAGACCAGTCGGAGTTCGTCGCGGTCAACAAGAACCTGATCGAGTCAATCGTTCAGATCTAGCCTCGTCTATCCACCCACCTTCTGTCACTCCGGTATCGCGTGACTGGACGTGAACTAACCGCTCAATACCACAGTTGATCGAACCACCTGACTCACCATGGTGATCTTCAAGCGATTCCTCCCCTTCGTTCGTCCCCACATGCCGCGCCTGTTGCTGGCCGGGCTCCTTGTGGCCGGAGTTGCACTGATCAACCTCACCTTGGTACGGCTGGCTGGCACACTCTGGGATATCATCACCGTTCAGCATGACGCCAGCAAGATGACGCGCTCCATCGGGCTGTTCCTCGGCCTGGTGATTCTCCAGGGGCTCTGCTCGATGGGCCATAGTTATCTCACCGCCTGGGTCTCCCAGACCGTCGTGGCTGATTTTCGCAAACATCTTTTCGGTCACCTCCAAAAGCTAACAGTCAGCTTTTTCGCTCGCCGACGCACGGGAGAATTACTCTCCCGGTTAATGTCCGATGTCACCGTCATTCAGTCCCTCGTGACAGAAGCTCCCATCGACGGAGTCAAACAGCTCGTGACCTTCGCCGGCGGCATTACGTTCCTACTCGTGATGAACTGGCAGCTCTGCCTGCTGATTCTCGTCCTGCTCCCGCTGTTGGTGGTCGTTTCAAAACTGTTCGGCCGTCGGCTGAAATCCCTATCCACCTTGATTCAAGACCACACGGCCGCACTCAGCACCCTGACGGAGGAGGTCATTTCCGGTATTCGTATCGTCAAATCCTTTGTTCAGACACAACGGGAGGCCACTCGTTTTGCTGATCAGGTTGAGCAGACCCTGCAGCTGACGCTCCGTCGCGCCGGCATCATGGCCGTCTTCATTCCGGTGATCAGCCTGCTGACATTCACATCGGCCACCGCCGTGCTCTGGTACGGAGGCCGCCAGGTCATCGACGGCGTGGTGACGCCTGGTGATCTCTTCGCCTTCGTGTTGTTTGCCGGTATCCTGATCGGCCCCTTCAGCTCAGCGGCCAAGATCTTTACCCAGATCAAGGAAGCACAGGGAGCGACACAGCGAGTCTTCGAGATCCTGGATGCTAAGCCGGATATTGACGATCGACCAAACGCGCAGCCGCTCGAAACAATCGAAGGCCATGTCCGGATGGAAGACGTTACCTTCAGCTATGACAGCCGTCACCCGGTGCTGACTCGCCTGTCGTTCGAAGCCAAGCCAGGCGAATTGGTTGCCTTCGTTGGACCAACCGGGGCCGGGAAGACCACCGTGATCAATCTACTTCATCGGTTCTACGATCCCATAGAAGGACGCCTGACCATCGACGGCCGAGATCTGCGGGACGTGACCCTGGACAGTTGGTATCGACAGATTGCGCTGGTCCCACAAGAGACCGTCTTGTTCGGGGGAACCATTCTCGACAACATTCGCTATGGGAACAGAGAGGCGGACGAAGCCGCCGTGATCAAGGCAAGCCAAGCGGCACACGCACACGACTTCATTATCGGTTTGCCGGATGGATATCAAACCCTGGTCGGCGAGAAGGGAGTCAACCTGTCCGGTGGCCAACGCCAACGTATCGCGATCGCTCGGGCCATTCTGAAAAATCCTCGCATTCTCTTACTCGATGAGGCCACCTCATCGCTCGATACGGAATCGGAACGGCTGGTGCAGGAAGCGCTCCAACACCTCATGGAAGGCCGGACCACCTTCGTCGTCGCCCACCGATTGTCGACCGTCCAACGTGCCGACCGAATTCTGGTCTTGGACAAGGGCCAGTTGGTGGAAGAAGGCACCCATGCACAATTGATGGAACGCAACGGACTGTACCACTACCTCTACACCATCCGGCTCAACGAGCCCGCATAAGATAGAGTGTTCTCTTTTCCTCATCTTTTCGACTCCCCGGTCAACACATCACCGCTCTGGAATTTACGGTAGAATCAGGCATGACTATGTCCCATCGAGTGCTACTCATGGTCGTCGTCTGCTTTCACACATACTCTCCATGGCTTGGGATCGCTCAAGCACTGGAGCCGGGCGCAGAGGTCACTCTGTGGCTGGAGTCCGGCCAGGCTGTGGCCACCAGCCCGTTAAGTGGCCGAAGAGAATTTCGCTTGGAGGCTCAAGAGCGAGTCATCAGCTCGAGAGCTAACGGGATCAATGGGATTGTGGTGACCTCGCGACGACTGTTGGGTTTTTCAAGCCGCAGCTTGACATGGAGCAAAACAGATCTGGACCTGAGTGAAAAGGTGTTGGAACAAAGGATCCTGGCAGCCTTCGGCCTGATTCGAACCGACCGAAACCTGTACGCCTTCCGTGGCGCCAACGGTCTTTGGTTTGAGGAAGGATTGGGAGTGCGGGAGCAGGTCAATCGATTGCACAGCAATGACTATGGAGCCGTGTTCGTCACGAATGAACGGGTCATAGGATTTACCCCGTTGCTCGGCAGCTTCTCTTCGAAGCCCCTCGATGTGCACGAGCACATCGTGGACATCGCAAACGAGAACGGGCTCATTTTTGTGTCCACAACTAGGCGCACACTGGTCTTGGGAAGCCGGTTAAGCGGATGGGAGGAGTTTGAATGAACCATCTTTGCCACCAGCATCCTCCTTAAATCTGTCTACTAGGCATTCCCCTCGTGAAAGAGAAGAATCCCGTTTAGTCGTTCCCTGGCTCGTGCCTAACTGCGTCGACGTTCTTCTTGCACACGGAGCGGGTCAACATGCGTCTGATTCGACGGTACCACCGGCGCAAGGGTGAACATACTGAGCGCCGACCGTCTGACGGCTTGATCAAACAAGCCATCAGACAAAGCCTTCAACCAGCTGGCCATACAGTAGTAATCCGATAAACCTGAGGCTTCCTTCGTGGGCCAGAGTATTCCCTGATCGCTGTTCATCTCTCTGTAACGGAGGAGCCGTATCGTACGCCTATTAGCAAATAGGGATGAACAGTTTTGAGGAATCCACATGACCTCACAACGTCCCCAAAAAATCTTCGTCGTCGAGGACGAACCAGATATCGCAGAGCTGGGCCGACACTATCTGGAGAAGGAAGGGTTTCACCCGAGCATCGCAAAGACGGGTCTTGAAGGACTCGCGTTTACAAGATCTCTGTGGCCCGATCTCGTGATTCTTGATCTCATGCTGCCACAGATGGAGGGCTTTGAGGTGTGCAAGGCTGCTATGGAGATCGCTGCGGCTGCGAATTGGTCAGAATCGCCAGAAAGATCCCACCAACTTACCTGAATAGAGCATGGCGGGCCCCCTTTCATGGCCGAGACTTCCAGTGAGCCAATAGCCAGTCCTGAGAATTCACAACCGTTTCACCGTCTGCCGGTTCCTTACGCTCATACGTCCCATCGGGAAGTAACCGCCTTGCCTGCACATTATCCCGTAGCCCGACACCGAGAATCTCATTGATGATGACTTCACGCCACTGAAGATTCTCAACAGGAAAAATGACTTCCACCCGGTGATCCAGGTTGCGAGGCATCAGATCGGCACTACCCATCAATACTTCCTTGTGACCACCGTGGTGAAAATAATAGATCCGTGCATGTTCCAGAAACCGTCCAACCACCGACGTCACGGTGATATTCTCACTCACCCCTGGGAGACCCGGCCTCAGGCAACAAATGCCGCGCACCTGAAGGTCAACTCTGACACCGGCTTGCGAGGCGTCATAGAGCGCCTGAATACATTGTGTATCGACCAATGCATTCATCTTGAACGCGATATATCCATCACCATGTTGACGATGACGGCAGGTCTCACGCTCGATCCGAGCCAGTATCTGTTGCCGTAACATCGTCGGCGCCACGAGCAGTTTGGAGTAGGAATGCTTGCGGGAGTATCCGGTCAAGGAATTGAAGAGATCGGACACATCGCTGCAGATCGCGGCATCGCACGTGAAGTAACTCGCATCGGTATAGATGCGACTGGTGATCACATTATAGTTTCCTGTGCCGAGATGGACGTAGCGTCGGATTCCTTCCGGTTCGCGACGCACGATGAGACACACCTTTGCATGCGTCTTGAGCCCTCGTACGCCATACACGACGTGGACCCCTTCATCTTCAAGTTTCCGGGCCCATTCAATGTTATTTTCCTCGTCGAATCGAGCTTTGAGCTCGACCAGCACCGCCACTTGCTTGCCGTTGACGCGGGCTTCCAGCAACGCATCGATGATGGGTGACTTCGGGTTGACGCGATAGAGCGTCTGTTTGATGGCCAGAACATCAGGATCCTGTGCCGCTTCCCGCAGAAACTCCACGACCGGCATAAAGCTGTCATAGGGATGATACAGGAGGATATCTTGCTCTCGAATCGCGGCGAGCAGGCTGCTTGACTTGCTGAGGCAGGACGGGACAGACGGCACAAATGGAGGATCCTTCAAGTCTGGCCGCTCAAGTGCGTACAGTTCTCGAATCCCGGCCATGCCGATCGGACTATTATTGGAATAGACCAGATACGGTGGGAGTTGAAGGTTGCGGGTCAAGATGTCGCGGATATGATCCGGCGTCGATGCATCCAATTCCAATCGAACGGCCGAGGTGAAATCCCGTTGATCGAGCTGCTCCTCCATGGCTTCGATGAGGTCCGAGGCCTCATCTTCCTCAATGGCGACTTCCGCATCTCTCGTCACACGGAACGGGTAAGAAGCAATCACTTCCAGACCGGGAAACAGCTCGTCCAGATTGTTGGCGATGACCTCATCCAGCCACACAAATCGCTGCGTCTTCCCCGTCTTGCCCAACCCCATCTGTTGCAGAGCAACGTCTTCATGAGTAGGAATAGGCACGAGTCGGGGAAAGGTATCCGGCACTTTCACACGAGCGAAGCAATCACCACGCTCAGGATGCTTGACCAATACCGCAAGGTTGAAACTCAGGTTTGAGATATGCGGGAACGGATGAGTTGGATCAAACGCCAGAGGCGTGAGCACGGGAGAGATCTCACGTTGAAAGTACTGTTGGATCGCTTCGCTCTCCTCCGATGTCAATTCCGTGTAATGCAGGACACGGATACCTGCGTCCCGTAAGGCCGGGAGTATGTCTTCCCTCCAGCACGTGCTATAGCGCCTGAAGTGAGCGTCTAGTTCTCGGTTGATCACCACGATCTGCTCCGATGGTGTCATGCCGTCCGGCGTGGCTCCGCCCGTCGCAGCCACCACTTGGCGACGCAAACCGGATACCCGGATCATGAAGAACTCATCCAGATTCGTGGCGAAAATGGTCAGAAACTTGACGCGCTCCAAGAGCGGATGTCGCTTGTTCTCCGCTTCTTCCAAGACGCGCAAATTGAATCGCAACCAACTGATCTCTCGATTCAAAAACAGACTGGTTTTTTCGATGCCCTCCGAACGCTCGGCAGCCGGTTCTCCTGGCCCAGCAGATTGATTGATCATGACAACTCCTTCACAAGCAGTGTTTCGAAACGGTTTGCTTGCATGAAAATGGAAGAAGTGATCGCAGTCGGCGCATATTCCAGAACTGCCAGCGACCTGCGCCGACAAGCAAATCTGATAAGTATACTCTGTAGTGGATCACAGCGCCGTTACGAGAACGTTACAAGCCTGTAATATTGCGATCTTCAGCTTCGCCTTTTCAGCAGGTCAGCTTCAATACGCGGGAGACGACCTCGGAACACAGCGATGCACCCGGCGACCACCCACCCTTTCACTCACTCCAACAATCATTTTAGTTTTTCACACAGAATTGGCATGTTCGTAACGAAAAGGAAACAACTCCCCGGTAGACTCGCATTATGCCAAGCGGAGAGGAAGCAGGAACACACGCTCTTCAAACTATCACACTGAACCTGAAAGGAGGTGAAGCGCAATGACCGGATGGATCATCGAAGCGTTTCTGTTGAGCGCCATCTTGGGACTCACCTATACCCTGTTATCTGTAGGTCGCGAGTAGATCACGTGTTTGATTCGAAAGAGGAGACTCGACAGTGACGCGAACTAGTCAGACGGGAGTCGGAATGGGCATCCTTGCCCCACCGGCTCTCGTCAGGAAATAGAGTCGGCTCCATCGCCACACCCCCTGCCCTTAACTTCATGGGCGGAAAGACCATCCGTTCATCCGATTCGGTGCACTCACCTCAAACTTCGAGAGCCTCAGGGTGAACGAAAAGGCCACTGAATATTCTGTTGTCTTCCGTTCGTGCTGAACCCATCGAAGCACACAAATCGACTCTTCCCGCATCCAGCGGTGAGAGGGCATGACCATGATAAGAATCGGATCTTGCTGCTACCGCGACGTTGTCGCCTGAAAGCGCAAGAGGCGTGTGAAAATGACAATCACCTATCCTGATCGCAAACAATGGGACAGGCTCAGAACGAGGCTCTACATTACTACTATGTTATCTCGCACAGCAGCCCCGTCCCAACCACTAGCCCATTGTCGATCAATGAATCAGCTCACCGAGCTGGCCTTAGTCGAATAAATATTCCACAAACACTGAGCACAACGATGGCCAAGCAGGTCATGAGAGACTTTACCAGTGAGAGCCCTATTCGCAGACGAATCCCCATATGCTTTCCTCCCTATTTTACATTGAGAGACGCCGACTCGTTCCCGCTTCATCGCCCTAGAAATAAGGCTATCGCTTGCACGTCACCGTTGTATTACCCAATGGTTAATATCGTGTGACATTTCTACCCTCCATCTATTCGAAAAGTTTACGGATCTGTAATGTCTGCTTAACGCCCACGCAATAGCTGGTTGGTACTCTGGGTCCAATACAACAATTACACATGGAGGATCAGATGGTCACAGTAGGAAACTTAATGCAGACAGAGCCAGTGACAGTGGAAGTAGGAACCTCGGTCGTGGAGGCCGCCAAACTCATGCGAGCCTGTAACGTCGAAAGTGTCCTGGTAACCTACCAAGCTCAGATCATCGGAATCGTGACAGAATCAGACGTGGTCAAGAAGTTCGTGGGGGTAGAGAAAACGCCGTATTTCGTACCAGTCGAAGAGATCATGAGCAGCCCAGTACCCGGCATTGAAGAGCGGCGCCCGTTGACGGAAGCAGCCGACATGATGGATAAGCATCGGACCCTCCACCTCGGTGTCACCAAAGGAGGGGCGCTCATCGGTCTGGTGTCGGTCCGAGATTTTCTCAGACCGGTCTCCATCGACGAGTTCTAAGAACCTCACGGTTCATGACCTCTCCGTCAATTCGCGAAGATAGCTCTTCCCCTTTCTTCCAAACAACTCCCCCTTCGTTTGTTCTTCTCCATCCCTCCCTATTTGGCAAGCCTCACAGTTAACACATGTTTTACGTGTTCGTGACCTTCTCGGAATGAGCATCCACTACACTTCACCTTGAACAGCACTGGAAAGGAAAGAAGCCATGGCAACATTCGACACCGTTCGGCTCTTTGACAGTGAACTTCTCCGGCAACGGCTCTCCCAGCTCGATCTCGAGGAGATGTGGAGCAAGGGCATGAAAGGGGTACTTAGTTTGGTGATATTGACACTCCTGATCGCTCTCACCGGCGGCGCGTTGAAAACGTTGTGGGAGATTCGGCTTCTCTTTGAGCACTCAGGCGAAGTTGTCATGCGCCAAGTCATCGTCAACACACTCATGTTACTGGCACTTGTCGAGGTCTTCAAAACCACCGTGACCTACTTCCGAGAGGGACGCGTCAAGGTGACCTTCATCGTCGATACGATCTTGGTCGTCATGCTGACTGAAGTGATCTCGCAATGGTTCAAAGGAGGAGACTGGCAGCCGCTGACGGCCCTCTTGGGAAGTTTAGTGGTCCTCAGCGTCGTTCGCGTCTTGGCTGTCCGCTGGAGTCCAACGCTACGAACCGGGACTCAAGATACTGGGCTGGTTGATCTTTAACTCATGGGAGGTATTCAATGGTTCAATCACCTGCGATAAAACTACTCACCATCCTTCGCGAGCGGCAACGGATTCCTCTTGAAGAGTTTGTGACCTGCTGCCCTGAGCTCACATGGAATCAGGTCTTCTCGCTCATGGATGACCTCAGCCGTCACGCGTTGATTGGCTTGCATCGGCGCGGCGTCGACTACGAATTACGAGCGCTCTCGTAATTCGCCAAGCGGCTAGTGCTTTGTTCCAGGCGAGCTCGGACTTCTCGGAGACTGTTGAAACGCGAAGTCTGAACGGATCCCGATTGTTGGACACTGGCTAGCGCTAGGTGAACGTGACCCGTAGAGTGTTACCAGTCCGCGCCAAGCCGATCGATGACGATATGATGGACCACAGTGTGCTTCCCCAAGGTTGAGAGGTACACAGCGGCCTCAGCGACATCAAATGGATCGATCTTTTCACTGCGTTCAATTTCCGAGTGAGGGGCATCCACCAATTCGTCTGCCACAGCTCCCGGGCAGATAGCACTGACCTTGATACCGTAAGGCCTACCTTCATCAGCCAGGGACTTGGTCAAAGCCATAATGCCGTGCTTCGACGCGCTATAGATTCCCGTGCCTCCCCAGGCTTGCAGCCCAGCCACACTCGACATATTGAGAATCACCCCGCCGCCCTGCCGCTTCATTTGTCGGAAGCCAGCTCGACAGCACAAGAAGGTGCCGCGTAAGTTGATGTTCATCACCTCGTCAAATGTCTTGGTGCTCATTTCAGCGATTCGTCCACCGCCGCCGATGCCGGCATTGTTGACGAGAATATCGATCCGGCCATAACGAGACACTGATTCGCCTATCAGTCGTTCCACCTGCCGCTCATCAGCCACGTCGGTCTGGATGGCTATGGCCTCTCCGCCATTTTCCCGTATCTGTTGCACCGTCTCCTGACAGAGTATCGTTCGCCTTGCTGCAACAATCACCATGGCTCCCTCCAAGGCAAACCGAAGGGCAATGGCCTTGCCGATTCCGCTGCTGCTCCCTGTGATAATCGCTATCTTGTCTCTTAATCGAAGCATGTTCCACTTACAGGGTCGCCGTGGTTGGCTCTCATTCAGCGCACATCGGGCCGTGGATCGAGAATGAACCCGTTCCGATTGGGCATCTCAATTTTGGGAAGACTATAGGCATCAAGAATAGCATCCTCAGCAAGAATCTGGTTTTGATACAGCAGCCAGGCAACCAGCGCGTAGATTTCGTCTGGTTTCAGCGACTGCGGCGCAGTAAACGGCATCGCACGACGGAGATAGTCGTACAGCGTCGTGGCATAGGGCCAATAGCTCCCGATTGTTTTGAGCGGCTTGGTCGTCTGCAAACTGCCCTGCCCACCGACCAATACCTCATTCGGTCCCTCTTTCCCGGTGGGCCCATGGCAGGCAGCACATTTCATGGCATAGAGCTGTGCGCCCTGTTTCACCGTGCCCTGCCCTGGTGGCAATCCTTGTCCATCCGGCGAGACGTCGATGTTCCACGCTGCCATATCGCTCTCCGACGCAGGAGAGCCCAATCCAAAGGCTGAAGCACCCACTTCTGCAGATGATCCAGCCGGTGGAATGCACAACGCAAGCATCACCACGCCGACAGAAACAATCCAATGACCGTTAGGCATAAACGTTCCTCACGAGGCCGTCTCGCCCGATCTTCCAGCTCTGAATCCCGTTGTAATGGTAGCTTGATTGAGTGCCACGGACTTTGATGAGGGCATCACGGGTCGGCTGCTGGTATCCGGTCTCATCGAGACAGCGACTCTGGATGATGGTCTCCTGACCATCCCATTTCCAGGGGAACCGAAAGCGTGTATGGCATTGGGGCAACACCGGTTCTTGTAGCTGTGCCGGTTGCCAGATCCGACCTGCATCCACCGATACATCAACGGCTGTGATGCGACCCCTCCCGCTCCACGCCAGCCCTTGAATTTCATGAAAACCTTGCCGGAGCTGCTGTTGCCCAGATGGTTTTGTGATGACCGACTTCGCCTCCATGACGAGACTGAACTGATAGGCTTTCCCGTCAGGAAGCAGATCCGTATATTTCGCCGTCTCCCACCTGGTCATGAACGGCGCCGATCCCAGTTTCAATCGTCTCAGCCATTTTACGTTGATGTTGCCCTCGAACCCAGGCAAGAGCAGCCGCAGCGGATACCCCTGTTCAGGCCGAATGGCTTCACCATTTTGGCCGTAGCACACCATCGCTTCGTTCAGTACCTCATCGGTGAGCGGCACACTGCGAGCCAAGGCAGCGGCATCGCTTCCTTCCGCCAACATCCAGGTGGCTTCCCGCTGTGCATGAACCGCATCCAGCAAGGTAGATAGTTTGACACCGGTCCACTCACTTGTGCTCATTAGGCCATGAAGACCCTGCACTGTAGCATCTCGTGCCTCGCCCCATCCGTCTCGGCTGTTCCCGGAACATTCCACAAAGGCGATACGAGATGCCGACGGCAACCGCATCAACTCCTCTATCGTGAAGAACAAGGGATGACCGACCAACCCGTGGATGAGCAAGCGATGGCGGGTTGGATTGATTGCCGGCACCCCGTTATGGTGTCGCTCGAAGTGGAGCCCTGAAGGGGTGATAATCCCCTGGAGATCTTGAAGCGGAGTGGTGGAAGAGGTCGTCGAGATCAGTCGCGTCTGTTTTTCAAACGATGCCCGCTCGCCATAGGGACGCGGCAGAGCACCAGGTACGCGCATCGGATCACGTACGTCAGTTGGTTCTTCGGCTTGCGCGTCGAACAGCGCCGACGATGCACCCATCGCCAACAGTGACACACCGCCGGCAAGGAATTGCCGCCGATTGAGTGATGGCGCACCCTGCGCTCGATTTGAATATTCCTGGTCATCCCGGGTGGCTTCGCTCATCGGATAGGCCTCCATGCGATGTTGATCGAGATGAACAGGACGATTTTACGCCCGTTCGTGAGCTGAGCCAACAGGCAATTGCGGGCCACACGTTTTACCCCTTTGCAAGGAGTCGCCAAGTTGGTACCTGGCACAACCACATCTTGATGTTTGGGTGCTTCATGAGCAACGGGCGCGCTATACTGTGTACCTACCTGCGAACCCTCCTCACAGCTGCACGACCACCTTGCCGATGTTGATATGCTGTTCCAGCATCGTGTGGCCCGCTCGAAGATTCTCGACGGTCAGGCCATTCAACCGCCGATTCGCCGTAGTCCGCATCCTGCCGGACTCGGTCAAATCCTTGACCTCATTCAAAATCTTTCCCTGCGACTCCATGCGATAGTCAAACATTGACTTCGTAAACATCAGTTCCCAATGCAGACTCACGGCTTTGCGCTTAAAGATCGAGATGTCCAGCCCATCGGCATCGTCGATAATCCCGATTTCGCCGAACGGTGCGATGATCTCAGCCATGTTGCTCCAGTGCTGGCCAGAATGGGTCGTACTGAAAATGAAATCGACGAACCGGATCCTCAGTGCTCGGATCTCCAAGACGAAATCCTGATGCGACACCACATGGTCGGCGCCAAGGCCGGCCACCCACTGTTTGCTCTCCGGTCGAGACGCCGTGGCGATGACGGTCATCGAGGTTTTCAACTTGAGCAACTGGATCGCCTGCGACCCGACTCCTCCAGCGCCGCCGATAATCAGGACGATCCGTCGATCAGAACCGATCAGGCGCATCTTTTCAAAGAGCATCTCATAGGCCGTCAGGCTCGTCAGTGGAAGAGCTGCCGCATCAGCAAATGAAAGATTCTTTGGCTTCAAGGCCACGAGCCGTTCATCCACTAGTTGCCTGGTTGCGTATGACCCGGCTCGATTGAGATCTCCGCTGTAGAACACTTCGTCACCGACCTTGAAGCAAGTCGCATTGCTGCCGCACGCTCGCACAATCCCGGAGGCATCCCAACCAAGAATGACCGGTTGACCATCCGTCCCGGATCGGCGTGAGCGAATCTTGTAGTCGATGGGATTCAACCCAATCGCCTTGACCTCAACCAAGAGATCGCGGCCGGTTGGAGTGGGATCCGGCAATTCCATCAACTGAAGATTGAACGCATTCAGCGCATGTGCCTGTGTGTAGCCAAGTGCCTTCATCCTTGCCTCCCATGGTGCATCTACCATAAAGATGCGTGGGCATGGAAGACAAGCACAGAGATGATCGTCCAATCCAAGAGGGTTACGGGAAAATGATTTGGACCGAGCTCACACAGGCTACGACGGGAATTCTTAACCAGGCCCAGTGAATCCAGGATCAAGTAGGAGGACGTCGCGTACTTTCTGGGATGCGCTTCCGAGCAATGCGGGACCGACGTGTGCTGATCTCTGCACAGCCAAGTGCATCGCCTACGAAAACCACAGCAAGATGTCCGCAAGAAAGTAGGGCTACAGTCCAAAGCGTTGTTGCCACGGAGGGAGAAAGGGCTAGGGAGCACAGAAAGAATGGACTCCTAAAACGGTAATACTTTTTTCACGTCCTGCTGCAACCTGACGAGGTCGTACTTCAGAAGAAAATTGATCCTGAAGCCTTCTCCCGACACATCGTCTTTGTTGACGCGTTGTCCCCACATAAAGCCCCCACCGATCGTCACTCCTTGCGCAGGGCTATACATGAGATTGCAATCGAGATACTGCGTTCTCTTGTACGTCTCAGCTGGAGAGCGATCTGTGCTATTCACTTGGAGAAAACCATAGGTCACGGTTGACCGCCAATATTCATTCCAGAAGTGTTGAATGGCCGCATAGCCTCCATAGGCCGGCTGTGCTTGGACGGCTCCGGATGACTCATACCCTGCGTCCAGATTGAGATTTTTCGTATCGGTGAAGTACCGAGAGATCCCCTCCCCATACACACCTTGAAATACAAAGTTATCCCGCCCCCATAGTCGTATGAGCCCTGATACCATCACCCCATACCCGAACACATGGTCTGATTGCCCGGAACTCGTCACTCCACCGACTGAGCGAAAGAGTCCTGCGGTGTTGAAGTGGTAATCATCGGTTTCATATCGATAGCGGACCACAAAGTCTGGAAATGGACTGGTTGACGACATGGGTTGTGCCGTCACTGGATTGATCGACGGGATCCCGGACGATGGCTGTTCGGCCGCAATCGAGATTGTATGCCCCTTGGCCCATCGGTGTGTGTATCGAACCTGAGGATTGAATTGAAAGATCCAGGAGTTTGGCCCGTTGAAGTCTACTGTTTCGGGAATGACATCCGAATCGTGAAACGTTGACCAGGCCTGCCCGATGAGCAGATTCTTGAACTGCCCGTAGAAGTGGCGCAAGCGAAAATTCGTGCTATTCCCTGGGCCAACAAAGTCAAACTCGATATAGGTTCGCAAGACATCCCACTGGGTCTCCGTCCTTGTTTCAAGACTGACCCGTGAGGTTCTCGCGGTCATATTGTAATTGGAGGTGTCAAAGTTCGGGGTTGGAATGGACTCGGGTCTGAACTGGTTGATATTGCCAAGCTGACTGAAATCGTATATTGCATCAGTCCTGATGTACCCTCCTACCCGCATCAGGGTATGAGAACCAGGAAAGCGGAAAAACCCACGCAGGGCTGGGTCAAACGGTGCATTGTCCGGTCGAGCATCGGCATACGCATCTTCTGTGACAAGCTCTCGTTCGCGATCTATAGCAGGAACCTCCGTTTGAATTCCCGATGGAAGTGGCTCATCAGGCGGTGGTTTTTCTTTCTTCATGTCTTCAACGGATTGTTCCAGCTGTTTGACCCTATCCTTCAAAGCCTCTATCTCTGCTTGTTGAGTCGGTGCTTCAGAGCTTTTGGCATCGATGCTGGGACCTTGCGCAAATGCCCAAGATGGCGCATATGTCACACTCATGATCACAAGCGCATGTGCAATTACCAACCTCCCTCGGCACCGGCCCCTTCCACTCATGCGAGAGCAGCGGCCCTCAGCCGACTTTTCTTTTGCTCTTCTGCTGATTCCCGTTAAATGAAGTCGCTTTACCAACGGTGGGATCTCACGGGTAAATGATACGTCTGTAGCGAGCAGGAATGAACTTTTGTGACTGTTTCATCGTGAGAAAACTACAAAAACAAAGAGGTTCTTTCAACGAGAACCCTCTTCGGACCGCTGGGAGACTCCCCCAGCACTGCCCCCTCTCTGTATCAGCTTGGCTTGAACCGGTGTCTACTTCACCTTGGATAACTCGGCGGGGATTCTGATCTCTTTGCCGTCTTGGAGATTGACGACGAATGCGGAGGTTGCATTCGGATCGAACTGCTCATAAGCGAAAAACGCCGTAAATCTGGACCGATACGCCGGTCCATTCGTTTCATTTTTTCTCCCACGCTCGGCTTTGCCGATATCGATGGCCTTGATCCGCTTCGAGCCTTGCTGTAACTCGATCAGCGCGCCCTCGGCGAAATACTCGTCATCGCCGCAGAGCTGCACCTCGATCTCCATGTTCGGCATGTCCATCACTTTCTTGATGAACTCTTCCGGCATACGAATGTCCGTTTTTCGTTTCTTCGATTCCGCTGCTTCCTGACGGCCGAATGCTTCAAGCCGGTAGCGCTTCGTACGGAGGACGGCGCTGGCCCCGCAGGGATCCGTTTCTGGATCGGCCCCGACCCGAGTCGCCAGCGACGCTTGCTGAAGGACTTTCTTCACCTCGTCTTGGGAATTTGCCTTTTCCATTGGGATGCGCCCGGTTTCAAGCGCCTTGTGGGCTTCTTCTGAGGACAGACTCACATCAATGGCCCAGGCAGAATGAGCCCCCATTGCCAGGGTTCCGATCAATCCAACTACCAATCCGACTCGACCACGAAACGTCATAGGTTCTCTTTCTCTCTGGTGTAAACGCGCGAGTTGAATAGCTCTATACCTATTGACTGAAGTGCATTGTAGGGAAACCACCCTGCCTTTGCAATCACACCGCAAAGCGTCTCCAGTTCGCATAGGGCTTGCGGTGATACAGCTCCTCGATATCGACCGAAATGGGATACCCGACTGACTGTAGCAGACGTGCGACAAGCTTCAGCGGTAGCCCCACGACGGTGGTGTAGTCGCCCTCGATCCGCTCCACCAGATCTCCGCCAAGTCCTTGGATCGCATAGGCGCCGGCTTTTCCCAACGACTCCTGCGAGGCAAGATATCGGCTATAGGTACCATCAACATCCGCTTTCATGATCACGCACGTTGTGTCCACCTCGACTCGGTCAATGCCCTGATCATAACAGCAGAATGCGACAGCCGTATGGACCTGATGACAACGGCCAGCGAGCCGACTCAGCATGGTGCGGGCGTCCACTAGATCGAGCGGTTTTCCCAACAGTTGTCCATCGATCTCGATGACGGTATCACTGCCGAGAACGAAATCTTGCGGACGCACCTGGGCGACACGGCGGGCTTTTTCTCGCGCAAAGTGCTTGGGCTGTTCGAGAGGTACCCATCCTACTATTGGATGCTCGGGGAACTCGGATGTGCACACCTCAAACGAAAGACCGAGCAGGGCAAGGAGTTCCTTGCGCCGAGGCGAAGTGGATGCGAGCACTAGCTGCATCGTGATGCGAGCATGCTCGCCTCATCGGCTGATTCATCGTGAGGCAGGTCCGCGATGGCCTGTGGTCGCTTGTGAAAGGCGTCGAGTACAGCCTGAAGCTCTTCAACGGATGATATACGCACCATCTGGGCACGAAGCGCGGCAGCATGAGGGAAGCCTTTACAATACCACCCTAAATGTTTACGCATGCGATAGAACTGCTTATGCCCGAAGATTCCCACAAACTGTTGGGCATGCTCAAGCAGGGCCGCAAAGCGCCCATCCAGCGAAACATCGTTCGGATGCACGCCAGACTCTGGTCCCATCCCGCCACTCGCTTGTCCCCGAGCCAACTCTTTGGGACGAAAGAACCAGGGAGCGCCAAGCACTCCCCGTCCCACGAGCACACCATCAACGCCGGTTTCACGAACCCGTCGTGCTACGTCAGCGAGACTCTGAATGTCACCGTTTCCCAAGAGCAAGGTTCCGGTTCCCTGTACCAATGAAGCTGCTCGCGCAATCGCCGACCAATCTGCCGCCCCCCGGTACATCTGTTTCAGCGTCCGTCCATGGAGAGAAATGACCGTGGGCTGTTCCATCAACAACTGCTCGATCCAGGCCTCCACGGTCACCGATTCATATCCCAGTCGGGTTTTGACGGAAACCGGCACAGGCTCTCGTCGGCTTACCGGTTGCACACCGCGCTGTCGGTTCATCCGTTCAAAGATCTGGACACGTGCAGGCTTGAAGCCACCTTGTTCGAGCGTCTGCCCGCCCACCCAATCATCGATGCCGCGCTTGGCCGCCTGGATGAGCGAACGTGCCAAGTCGGGTGTGCGGATGAGACCGGCACCGGATCCCGACGCTGCAACACTCTTCGAGGGACACCCCATGTTGATATCCAACCCATCAAATCCCAATTCACAGACCGCTTGCGCGGCCATATAGAACAATTCCGGCTCCTTTCCATAGAGTTGCGCCACAATCGGCCGTTCAAGCTCGCTATACAGTAGCGCCTCCAAATGGATCTCCGGACCACGGCAGACGTCATGAACATGCGTAAACTCGGTAAACGTCACATCCGGCCTTCCGTGACGAGCAATAATGGACCGGAAGCAGGCATCGGTCACACCATCCATAGGGGACAGGCCAATAATTGGTCGAGGGAGATGTTGCCAGAAATTCATGTCAGCTCAATTGCAAAGTTTGACTGGGTTCATTCGCAAGGCGATAGGCCTGACGCAGCCCCTCAGCTTCTGCCGCAGCCAACGTCTCCACGTCTGGGGCAACCTCATGGATGAAGGCGACAAACCGATCCACTTTCAATAAGAAGAAATCATACAGGTCCGTGAGCGGCTGAGGGTCGCGAAACCAGAATGCCACGAACCCCTCCAACGCAATTCCTCGTTCATGAAGCCGACGGCACGATTCCACAAACATGTCCTCGACCTCTCCGCTCCAGTGCAAGATTTCATAGGGAAGATACAGGGATTGATAGAGTTCCAACTCGTGGATACCTACCGGATCTTGATTCCATTCCGACCCTCTTGGCTCGGCCTTGCCTAACAAGACTTGAACATAGCGCTCATAGGCAGTTTCAAGCGTTTCCTTGGTCGATGCCGACTTCTCCAGTTCCATCGTCGCCTTCGTTTCACAGATCAACGCAATTTTCTCGCCGTCACCTCTCTCTCGAATCACCGCTGTATAGCGTCGCGAGAACTCAACAAATTCGTCCACGATCATTTCTGTTAGCTTTGTATCCACTTCCAAAGCCAGCCCTTTAAGACTGGTCAGCTGTGGGTGGCATAAAACCTGATCGAGCATCTCGAACAACACCGGGGGGATGGGAGCCCCATGGGCATCTGTCCAAGCCGGCAAAGCGGTGCCATTGGCCTTTGCTACCACCAAAGAGGCATGTGCCCGAATTGATTCATGGATATCGAGCCCAGCCACATGAATCTCGACAACACGGTTCATCGGAAATTCATCAAGAAATGTCTCGACGAATCGAGGCAACGACATTGTCTGGTGCGCCCCCGTATAGCGATACACCGTCCAGAGGTGTCCGATGTCAAGGACAAGCCCACATGGAGACTGGTCACAAATCATCCGAAAAAACGTCGGGATGGGCAATGTTCCCGCGACAAAGTAGGTGAGCGGCGGCATTTCAAGCAGGACCAACGGACTACTTCCATTCTGCAAACAACCATGTTGATCGAGCTGGCGTTGAACCGCAGTGGTATTTTGGGCCACGACCTCCGCACTTCGTCGTGTATAGAGAGGCGGCAGATAGGTTCCATAACAGTAGCCGGCGAAGAACTTGGCCGCGCATTCGTGATTGAGCCATGCACTCTCCAGAATGTGGAGGTGTTCGCCCGCTTCCTGTACGGCCTGTCGAAACAGTCGGGACTCCGTCACCCCAGGTTGCGTAATCCACAAGCCCTCGCCATGATAGGTCAATCGTGCATCGGCGATTTCGTTCCTTGCCGACGCCAACGCCCGTGTCGTATTCCGAAAGATTTCGAAGTATGCCGGCGGCACTTGACGTTCAAGTAGACTTCGCCGCAAGCTAGGTAAATCCGGGGAGTGGATATCGACGGACAACCCCAGCCCATGCAACGGAATCGCCTCAACCCGACGAAGAAATTCTCGATGAACCGACACTCCGCAATCCATCTTCGGTCCTTCCAACAGGACGATAATTCGTGCTTAGTGTATGATGAGAAACCGTTGAATGACAAGGCTTTCGGCCCATCGTGGGCTCAGAGAACCTTCTGCTATACTTGCCATACATTGCGGCCAGGCAGGCAGATTCGTGAGGAGAGAGGGCCTGGTTGAGCGATGCTGGAAAAAGATATTCAACGGGTGAGGGGGGAGGATCCGCAGACTATCCTGGTTGGACATATGATGACACCCGGTGTAGTCCAGATTCCCGGAGATGTATCGGTGACTGAAGCGGCCTCACTGCTAGAACGCGAGCGGATGCCCTGCCTTTTGGTCAAGGATACCGAATGGCGTTTCGGCCTCATGACCCCGACCGATATCGTCAAGAAAGTCGTGGCTCAGGGACTCGAACCAGACGACGTCGAAGTGCGAACTATCATGACACGTCCGGTCCAATTCATTGAGTACGATCGAGCAATTGAGGAAGCCTCTACGCTCATGATGTCCACAGGAACCCCAATTCTCATTGTCACCAAGGAAAATCAACCGGTCGGCGTGTTAACCGCGCGAGACCTTGTACTTTCACCCAAGCGATGTACAGCCAATATTTCGGCAACCATCAGTGTGTTGGAAGCAGAGGGCACAGGGATCGCCCACCAGATCACCATTGCCCAGCTGAGTCACGCCGGTGCGTCGCTGGTCTCTCCTGCGCTCTTACTACCTGGATCCAGGGTGATTTTGGGGTTCTCTCTGTCAGAAACGATGAGTCCCTTCACCATCAGAGGAACCGTGTTGAATAACACCATCCTTGAGGACGTTTCCGGTGCGGCCAGGTCCGTCTTGTCCACGCCGCCCCTCGTCGAAGTCCAGTTTCTCGACCTTTCTCCTGCCGATCAGTCTCGAATCAAAGCCTGGGTTCTCGGTCAGCTTCCCCCGTCGCTCAGTACATCCTAGCCTGCACCTGTTTGCATCACTCTTTGACCAGGACCTGATCCGTTGATAAGCTGTCTATTATTCACTTAGCAAGGACAACCATGACAATGGCTAGCAAGTCTGCATCGCTTCGACCCCGCCCCACCCTATCGCGAGAGGACATTCTCCATCAGATCAGCGCGCTACTCGACAGCCCGGAAGACGACCTCCACGCCGCACTCATGCGCGAGCTCTTGGCGGGATTGTTGAAGCTGCACGAGGCACAGTTGGATCTGTTGGATATCAAGATTGTCAACCGCGCGATCAAAGAGCTCCGGCATGCGTTTGGGGTATTCCACAGCTATCGCGATCGAAACAAAGTGAGCATTTTTGGCTCAGCACGAACCCCCGCCGACGATCCCAACTATCAGCTGGCCCACCAATTCTCCCAGGCCATCGTGCGAGAGGGATTCATGGTCATTACGGGAGGAGCTGATGGCATTATGCGTGCCGCGCAGGAGGGTGCTGGACGCGAGAACAGCTTCGGGGTCAACATCATGTTACCATTCGAACAAGGGCCAAACTCCACCATCGCTGATGACCCGAAGCTGATCACCTTTAAATACTTTTTCACCCGCAAATTGATGTTTCAAAAGGAAGCCAACGCCATCGCGCTGTTCCCCGGGGGGTTCGGCACCCATGACGAGGGGTTTGAAATCCTGACACTCGCTCAGACTGGAAAGAGCGATCCTCAGCCAATCGTCTGTCTTCAGGCCCCCGGCTGTGACTATTGGGACGATTGGGCGGCATTCATTACCAAACAGCTCTTGCGTCGTAAACTGATCAACGAAGAGGACTTGGCTCTCTTCACGATTGCGACCTCCGCCGAAATGGCCGTGGACCACATCCTGCGTTTCTACCGGCGCTATCATTCCCTACGATTTGTGGGGCGGCAACTGGCAATGCGACTCAAACAACCCATCTCTGAGGAACAACTCGAACAGATTCGGGATCGCTTTTCTGATCTCCTTTCCGACGGCACTTTCGACCAGAGTGGTCCTCTGCAGGAAGAGCTTGATGAACCGGCCATACGTGAGCTCCCCCGGCTCGTCTTCAACTTCAATCGACGCAGCGCCGGGAGGCTCCGCCAACTCATCCACCATCTCAACGACTTGTAAGGCATTCCGATTCCATGTACAGTCAACTTTTGACTCTATACCAGGCATAGGGACCCTCTCGCAAGTCTATGGCTCCCATATCGACTGCTCCACCATTCCACGGCCCTCCTGACATCGTCCTGTACCATGCGGACTGCTTCGATGGGTTTGGAGCTGCCTGGGCGCTCTGGAAAAAGTTTCCGAACGCCAACTTTTTCCCCGTGAAACACGGCCAGCCTCCGCCTTCCGACCTGAACGATCGCCGGGTGTTGATTGTTGATTTCAGCTATGCACGACCGATTCTGGAGACAATGGCAGCCGAAACTAAAGAACTCCTGATCTTGGACCACCATATCACCGCCGAACGAACCTTGGCCGGTTTTCCCCATGCCTATTTTGATCAGACAAAGTCCGGAGCCGTCCTGAGTTGGGAATGGGCTCATCGGACGCCAGCACCGTGGTTGCTTCAGTACGTGCAAGACAAGGATTTATGGACGTGGGCATTACCCGGCAGTCGTGAAATCAGCGCAGCATTGGCATCCTATCCATTCGACTTCAGCTTGTGGGATGGATTTTCACAATCGACACTCGAGCAGGACGGTCGAGCCATTCTTCGCTATGAACAAGAATTGGTGGGAAAACTTGCAGCACATGCGGTAATGGTCAGCTTCCAGGGAGAAGTCGTTCCGTCCGTCCAGAGCGCCATCCTCACAAGCCAGATCGGCGAGCGGCTCTCGCCACAACATCCGTTTTGTGTGATTTGGCACGATCGGGATGGTCGTCGTTATTTCAGCATGCGTTCCGGAGCAGATGGGACGGATGTGGGCGCAATTGCCGCGTCATTCGGCGGTGGAGGCCATACCCACGCTGCAGGGTTCTCAGTCCCATTGAACCGCGGTGGATCTCCTCCAAACGATCCGCAATTACCTCTCTTGGTGACTGATCGACGCCAACACGTATAACCTCTCGAGCAGTTGTGATTCCACTTCATGACGATAATCCGACCAGCCTAACTCCTCTCGTGACCATAGCGTTCATCGCCGTGTGTTTCATCGTGTTTCTCTATCAAGCCACCCTCTTTGATGAACCGGCTCAACTCTTTGCCATTCAGTACGGTGCCATTCCATCCGTGATCTTCGGCTCCGCTTCCCTTCCAGAAGAAGCTGCCGTCGCATTTCCCGCCGTGCTCACGCTCGTCACCAGCATGTTTCTGCATGGAGGCTGGATGCATCTGCTGGGAAACATGCTCTACTTGTGGATTTTCGGAAACAACGTTGAAGATGCCATGGGTCATGCCAAATTCGTCGTCTTTTATGTGCTGTCTGGTGTTCTGGCGGCCCTCAGCCATGCGCTCACTGATCCTTCCTCTGAGATTCCGATGGTCGGAGCAAGCGGAGCCATCTCTGCAGTACTGGGCGCATACCTCCTGCTTTATCCGCGGGCGCGCGTATTGGTGATGCTCCCGGCAATAGGGATGACCCGGGTGCCGGCAGGCATCGTCCTAGGGATGTGGTTCGCTACCCAACTCGTCAGCGGAGGCATGAGTGTCGGATCGACTGGCGGTGGGGTCGCATTCTTTGCTCACATCGGTGGATTTCTTGCGGGCATGGCGTTCATCGGGCTGTTCAAGAGGAAGGACGTACCGTTCTTCGCACCTGGCCGGTCGACCTGGGATCGATAGCCAGGCAATCCAGCCGTATTAGGCTGCATCTAACATTTCTCTAACTTTCCCGATCAGCCCAGTTTGGCGGTACGGCTGCTGCAGGACAAACTGCTGATTGATTCGGTGCTGCCGAATCGTTTCATCATCATAACTGGATAGAAACAATGCCTTCATCGTAGGCTGGAGATCCAACAGCCGTCTAGCCAATTCCCGCCCTCCGATCTCCGGCATGACCAATGGACTCACCGCAAGATGCACAATCCCCTGATACTGTTGCGTCAGCATCAGCGCCTCAACCGGCGAGGCAGCTTCCAAGACATGGTAGCGGTGCCGCTGCAAAACCGACTTCGCTAACGTCCGTTCGATTTCATCTTCTTCTACCAGGAGGATGGTCTCTCCCCCTCTGGCCAACATCGCCTTGAGAAGTGATTCCTCTTGTCCGTCTGGTACGGAAGCGGCAGGAAAGTACACGCGAACGATCGTCCCCTGCCCCGGCCGACTCTCCACATTCAGTTGGCCTCCATGTTGCTTGACGATCCGAAAAACAGCGGTGAGCCCAAGTCCGACATTCATTTCCTTGGTTGAAAACAGAGGCTCGAACATGTGAGCTTGGGTATCCAGGTTCATACCGGTTCCGGTATCGCTGATGGTGATCTCGACCTGAGACGCCGTCGCACCGACCTTGGTTATTGGGGAGGATTTCACAGATGATGCGATCGTCTTGACCTCGATCGTGAGCCGACCTCCATTCGGCATGGCATCCCGTGCATTCACCACCAGCTGAAAGAGCACGGTTTCTAGCCCTTCTCGATCAACTTCGACATATGCCGCCTTGGGATCCTGCTGTACCCGTAACTCAATATGTTCAGGGAGAAGACCATCTATCATACTGCGAACCTCTGCCAACACAGCATGGACCGATACTCTGCCTCGATCTGACCCCTTCTCGAGGTTGAGCGCAATGAGTTGTGCCGTGAGCGTGGCAGCTTGTTCTCCGACCTTAAACAGCTCATCAACGGTAGCCCGAATCGGGTCATGTTGTTGAAGATGCGTCAACATGATACCCGTTTGCTTCCCAACTGCTGAAAACAAGGCTCCGAATTCTCCTGCAATTCTCGCCGCAACTCGGCCCACGGCCTCCAGCTTCTGCACTTCTTGAAGCTGCCGTTCAAGCCCCTGACGTGTGAGTTGTCCCTCTCGAAGATCCGTTTTTGCCTTAGTCAGATCGGACTTTAAGGCAGCAATCCGAGCTTCCAATTCCGTCTTAGCAACCACCAAGTCTTCTTCGGTCTTCTTCAACCCTTCGACGTTCTTCTGTAAGGAGTCTTTTTCTTTTTGGACGACCGCCGTATTTTCTAGAGCCACTCCGTAGAAGACCGCCATCACGACCAACACCGGGATACCCAATAACTGTCCGGTCACCGGTGCCCCCGTGTTCAGAATGCCTTCATACAAGACCACAGAATATCCTGCGCTCAACAGCAATGAGAGACCGAATAGATGGCTGAGTCGTCGAACGGATGCCGCCAGCAGCATGAGCACAAAATAGGTGATATAGAGGTCAGAACGGGCATTCCCCGACAGATAAATAGCGGCGGTCACCAGAATCGTATCCAGGGTCACCAGCATGGACCCAAACCATGCCGCCTCAAAAATGGTTCGAGGCAACATCACCAAAGCGATGACCCCAAGCCACAGCCCCATCACCAAACTATTGGTGACCACGCGACTCAGAATGGGGTCGGCCCCGAATAGGAGTTCGTAGGACAAGATAATGGTGACGAGCCCCTGAAGAACCAAGTAGCGCGACCCTGAGTCGCTCAGCATCCGATAGAATCTGTCAGGGGCTTCGTGGGATCGAGACTTGGCCGAATAGTGTTCCATGCTAGACAGACCTCCAGAGGTGGGAACAGCGGTAGAACAGCAAGTTACATGCCTCTCAGCCCATGACCAATCCTTCGATTTTCCGCCTGTATTGTCTGCGTTAGGACCGCCTCCGAACCACCAAGGGACAAAATCGAACGGATGCCGACACTCAGATACAAACCCGGGGAAGAAGTGGACATCGCTCTCTATCTGAGAGGGGACGAAATAGCGGAGGGCAACTTTTTGATTCGCGACATGAATTGCTGAGCCGATGCAACTGCGGTTTTCCCATCTGAGGCTGTAAAGGTCACATGCCCCATCTTTCTTCCAGCACGAATCACGCGTTTGCCATACAGATGCACCGAGGCACCTGTGGTCGAAAAGATCTCCCGGCACCCCTCGCCAGACGTCACGGCGGTCACCTCGTCTCCAAGAAGATTCACCATGACGGCAGAAGACAATAGCCTGACTTCTCCCAATGGAAGACCACACGCTACGCGAACTTGCTGCTCAAATTGGGAGACCGTACAGACCTCCAACGTGTAGTGACCCGAGTTATGGGGGCGTGGCGCAATTTCATTGATCAGAAGGTGTCCCTCCTGGGACTGAAAAAGTTCGACACAGAAGACTCCTATTCCTTGCAGTGCAGTCACCGCCCGAACGGAGAGCTCACGCGCTGCCTCGGCGTCACTCAAAGAGATAGCGGCAGGGACTCGACTGTCTCGCAAAATCCCTTGCTCATGTCGATTTTCAACGACGGGATAGACACGAGTATCGCCACTCGCACTTCTGACGACCAAGACCGAGAGCTCTCGCACAAAAGAGATAACCTGTTCAGCAATCCACCGAGTCCCGGACGATGACTCAGCCAGGATCCGTTCGAACTGCGCGATATCAGTCGGCTCTCTGACAAACAACTGACCTTTCCCGTCGTAGCCACTTCGCGCCGTTTTACAGATCAGGGGAAGACCAAGACGACCGACTGCTTGATGAAATTGATGGCCCGATTGCACCTCAGCAAACTCGGGAACGGGAAGCAAACTGGATGACAAGAATTGCTTCTGTATAAGACGGTCTTGCAGGGTTTTCAGAACCGCGCTAGAGGGACGTAGTGGGCGACGTTGCTCAAGCCATTCGCAGAGCTCGGCTGGGATATTTTCCCACTCCAGCGTAATCGCTTGGGCTGTGTCGACGAACCGTTCCCGGGTCTCATGGTCTCCGAAGGATATGGGAAATGACTGATCCGCAATTCGATGGGCCGGAGCATTGGGGTCGGGATCCCAAACAACGACCCGATAGCCCAGACGGCGAGCTGTTCCGGCAAACATCGCTCCAAGTTGTCCACCGCCAAGGACACCCACGATAGACCCTGGTTCAAATATCGGCTCCATCACGGTTGCCGCTTGATGGATGACACCTTGGCTACAGCACGACCGATTCCCTTCGCTTCAGGAGAATTGAGAACCGTCTCGGTCTGAATACGTCGGTAGGCGATGAGACGTTCTGCTATTTCAGGACGGCTTCCCGCGAGGATCTGTGCGGCAAGCAGACCGGCATTTTCCGCGCCACCAATCGCTACCGTTGCCACGGGAATTCCCTTTGGCATCTGAACGATGGATAGTAAGGAGTCCAACCCACGCAGGTTTTCTGTCGGAATGGGTACCCCTATCACAGGGAGATGAGTCTTCGCAGCCAACATGCCCGGAAGATGAGCTGCACCGCCCGCACCGCCGATAATCACTTGGATACCTCGACTTGAAGCTGTAGTTGCATATTCAAAGAGTCGGTCTGGTGTGCGATGTGCTGAAACGACAAGGAGTTCATAGGGAATACCCAGGTGACCCAGAATCGCCCCGGTCTTTTCAAGAACAGGGAAGTCGGACTTACTACCTCCCAATACTCCTACGATTGGCCGACTCGTCAACCTTTTCGCTCTGGTGCTGCCTTGAGGCTGTTTTATTGGCAGCTTAATTCTCCCCATACCCTCCGCCTCCCTTGATTGACCAAGACCGACACAATTTGTACCACTTGATGACGGCACCATAGCGAGTCTGCCGGAGAGGGTCAAGACACCTCCCATAACTGCTATCAGCTTCTGCTCCGTATGGAAAACTCTCGTTCGACAGAGCAGCCATGGGTTTACAGGCACGTGATATCGTCGTGGCACAACCCGAGCAGGAAGATTGGTTTGGTTAATTGGGTTGGAGACTGAAAAAAAGGCCCAGGGACTAGTCCCTGGGCCAGTTTCTCAATGGGATCTGACTGCCGCAGCAAAAAGAGTGCTGCGGCACCCTTCACTTACTTGCCGCCAGGTGCTGCCACCTTGGGCGCAAACATTTCAAACACGCTGGGTTCACGCTCCATATAGTCTGGCGGGAAGAAATTGAACCTCCGCCACAATTCGTACCAGAGCGGAACACGATTCATAATGACCCAACCCATAACCTTAGTCCCTTGTCTCACCTGAGCCTGTTCAGGCCATGGTTGAGAATCCTCAGGATCCGGCACAACCCAGAATCGGTAATTACCCTTTCCGTCGTCGATCTGGTCAACCACCTTGATGACACCCCCACGGGTACCGGCCATGAGACCAGGCCACGCTGGTAAGGGGATAGCCGGAACTCCGAAGAAGAGGATCCGAACCTTGCGCCCAGGCTTCAAGAGTGGAGAATCCAACCCTTCAGCCTTCATTTCAATAGCCGGATCAGCAGCCAAAGGAGAAATGGTGACCAAATTATCTCCCTGTTTCACTGTTTCGTTGATACCGACTTTAGCCATCTTGACGACCGTGCCGTCCATCGGAGCATAGAGTTTTGCAGCTTCAATACGTTGCTGCACCCCCTGCTGGCGGTAGGCGATATCGGCCAGGGATTCCGTGGCCTTCGCAGCCTCAGCAACAGCAGAATCACGGGATGCAATCGCATCCATCAACCGCTGATTCACATCAGCAGAGACTTGATCACGACCAAAGCTCAACGAAGATCTGGCTTGTTCCGCCGCCTGGAGACTGGCCTGGGCTGCCTGTAGGCCAGCCTTGGTGCCGATCTCAGTTTGGATCGTCAACTCAAGCTCTCGTTGAGAGACCAACCCCTCTTTGACGAGTTGTCGGTGCCGATCGACGTTCAGTTGTGCGGTATGGACATCAATCTTGGCCGCTTCCACTTTCTGCTGGGCTTCACGCACCTTATTATCAGCCTCAACGACTCGTGCCTCAGCCGAAGGGACCGCGGCTTGGACCAACTTCTTCATTTCGCTTATTCGCTTGTTCAACTGCTCTGCTCTAGCTAACGCAGCCTGGCGAGTCTTTTCCAATGCATCTTTTCGTTGTTCGAACAGAGGAAGGATCTCGGGTGCCATATAGGTTGGATCATAGTCCTCCAGCTCTCCAACCAACTCTCCCTTCTTGACCTTGACACCTTCATAGATATGCCAGGCCTTCACTCTCCCTGTGATTCGCGACTCGATATTCTGAGGCCGATCATAGGGGGTATAGGCAGAAACCTTACCCGTTGCACTAATCGTCTGCGTCCATGGAACGAACTCAAGGACAATGAGAAATAAGAGTAGAATTGTGAGAATCGCGCGGGACGCCGTAAACATCCCCCTCGGTATTTGTACAGCCTGCCAACAGGGCAACTTTGCCAATGCCGGGCCTTGTTCAATAGTGATCGCTTCTAAGCCGACCCCTCGTTGAACCAGCGCACGCTCACCGCTATTATCATGACCGCGACCTAGGCTAGCCATGGAGCCTCCATAATAAAAGTACCGCTTTGAATTGGCCGTTTCAACGACTTATGCATGAGTATGATGCAACATAATACGACGATCTGCATGGTCCGTAAGATTCGGATCGGTGGACACAAAGATCACCGACCAGGCCTCATCCTTTGAGCAAAGCCGTCGCAAAATCCGCTCACGCAACGACGGTTCCAAGGAGTGAATCAGCCCGTCAAATACAAGCACTTGTGGACGACCGAGAATGGCACGGGCCAACAGAATCTGCACCACGTGAGTCGGCGACAAGGATTCTCCAAGTGAGGCGACATCAGACTTTACCCCGCGCGAAAGACCTTCGATATCCTCTTCAAGCTCCGTGAAGCGAAGTGCCCAGTTCAAGTCATCATAGGTTACATAGGAGCGTCCCATCACGATATTCTCTTCGATGGTGCCTTTGACCAAAGATAACTGTGAGTCAATCATGACACTGCGACACTGGTTGATAGCCGCCGCATCAATGTAGCGAAGATCAACCCCGTTATACTGCACGACTCCACCGGTCGGTACTTCGAGACCACCAAGCACTCTCGCCAAGGCAGTTTTCGCAGCCGTTGTCCTGGCATAAATCCCGAGCTTTTCACCGGGAGCCACATCCAAGTTGAATCCATCAAACACGGCAACGCCACTATGGATAAGGCTGACACCTTTGCAGGTCACGCGAACTCCCTGACCCAGATGCTTCGGCAATGCCACCGCAGACTCAGCAGAGACATAATCCTGTTCCTGCCGAAAAACCTCATCAAGGTGGGTCAATGAGGTAAAGAAATAGTAGACATACCCCATGTTCTTAATCAGTGAGTCAAAGTTGATAACCAAGGCGCTCACCACTGCCTGAACGGCCACCAACTGCCCCAACGTCAATTGTCCGACTGACATCAGCCAAGCCGCCATACCCAGAGCACCGGACATGGCAACGGCCTGTCCTCCAACCGAACCAATATATTGACGGACGAGGACGGCAAAGCGTGCCTTCCGTGATTCAACATAGTGTGTGACCAGATCATTGGTCTTCTGCATGATGAAGGGCCGGCTGTCGGTCGCCTTCAATTGCAATGAATTACGTGAAATCTCTTGAATCCAGTTGAAGACATCGTACTTGGCATGGGACATCGCAAGCGTCGTCTTTAACGCACCACGGGAGAGCACAAAAAACGTGGTCGCGAAACCTGCCATGAGCAAGATGTTGTACACAAGAAAATACGGATGGTAGACGACCAACATAATCATCCCGACGGTCCCACCCACCACGACATTCAACAGATCAATAAGCAACGTTGATAGCGCCCGTTGCATAAAGACCGTTTCAATGAAGTAGTTCGCCAGCTCCGGCCTCGCTCCCTGAAACCGGGTACGCGGTATCTGTTCAGCCATCGCCACGGCGACACGCGCAAAGACTCTCCGCTGGACGACATCCACCGCGTAAAAATGGAAGGTCTTGAAGAGCCCGACGAACAGCAATACCGAGAACATCACTGCCGTCAAGGTCCAGATCATGACCGGCTGAATGGCATAGGAAAAGGTGCTGACCAATTCTTGTACGGTCAATGGAACGATAAGGGAAAAGAACCCGACAGCAAGGGCGTAAGAAAAAAGTAGACTCATTATCTTTTTCTCAGCCCGCATGGCTACGGACAGTTGCTTCAACAATGCTTCAAACAAGCCCTGAGAACGTTCGCCCTGAGGTTCTTTCATGAGCACCCCCAGTAATATGTCAGAATGTGAATCATCGGCCCCTCGCCAACATTGTATACAATGGAACTTAGTCTATTCTCAGATCAACATCCAAGCCCACCGAAGGAACTACTCGATACCACTAAACCCACCCTGAATGCTTAGTCGCGTCCTGGGAGTTTTATTCCAGATAACCCCGCAGAATGTAGTTGGTCACCATATTTGGCAAGCACGCTGTCGGCCAGGGGCTTCGACAAGGCCCCTCTCGCCCATAACATCCCCCCACGAGACACGGCATAGTCAGCTTGTGCACGGTAGAGTTCGTAAGCCGCCTCAACCACTGCACGCTCTCGGAGGTTGACGAAGAGTACGCTCGTTGCTCCCATATTAAAGCGAGCTCGCTCGCCTTCTTCCAAGGTCTTGGCCAGGCGCAGAGCCTCTGTGGAGGCCTTCACACGGTCTCGCGCACGTACCTGGGCCGAGAGCCAGTTATCCACATCAATCTGAACTTGACGCTCGGTGTAGGCCTGTTTATAGCCCAGTCGTTCCTGCTCTGCCTCTGCGTGAAGCACCTTCCCGCGGGCGGCCCGATTGAACAACGGCATACTGAAGAAAGTCGCCATCCGGTAGCCGATCCCTCCGACCCAATAGATCGACCCGATCGCCGGCCCCCCCTCAATCGTAAGCTTTGGAAGCAACGCATTCTTCGCCAGTTTGAGTTCGATATTGTTCAATTTGGCTTCGATGTAGAGATCGCGCACTTCCGGCCGATCCTCCGTCGCTTCCACTTTGAAGGCCGCCACATCCTCTTCACTCGGCAACGGCGTTTCACCCTGAAATTCCGGCGCCCATTCCGGTCTCGGCGTCACTGGCTCGCCGTTTTCCCAGAGAAAGAGTGCCAGCTTATATTGTTCATATTCCACCTTGCGCTGTGCAGCAATCGCGGCCTCTCGACGCCGCTGAACTTCTTCTCGGGCTTCGACCGCGTCGATCGGAGCAACTGCCCCAGCCTTGGCTCTGCCCTCAACCATGCGATACCGCTCTTCCGCGACGGCCAGTGCCCGCTTGACGACATCGGCTTGTCTGGCGGCAACCTGCCAATCCCAGTATTGAACCGCCCCGGCGAGATAAAGATCTTGCCGCTTCTGGGCCACCTTGATCTCCGCTTGCGGCCCCGCGAGTTCCGCCTGTTGAAATTGGGCAAACTCTTCGTTCACCATGAATCCCCGCAGGAGATTCAGCCTACCGCCCACGATGCCCATTTGCTGCGGGTAGAACAGTTGAAAGTCTTGAGGGACCGCTATTGCGGGGCTCTGTACATTACGTGTACCTACAACCTGCCCTTGGAGCGTCGCATGATCCCCAAAGACATTGCGGATACCGCCGAAGACCTCCCACCCCCAGGGGTGCCCTACCTTGAGAAAGGTATCGACATAGCCAGAACTTAAGTGATTCGGCGCGCCACTGGCGTTCGTCAGGTTGTACGTTTGATACCGGTCGAATTCGAGTTCGTTTCGAAACTTCGGCTCCCACGCACCCAAGGCCTTCAGGACTTTCGCGCGCGCCTGCGTCCGCTCCAGTCCGGTCGCTCGAAGCAGCGGATGGGTCAACTCAATCCTGGCCAGCACCTCTTCAATGGTCAAAGGAGCAGTGCGAGTCGACTGAGCCTGCATGACACTTGAGTCGAGCACCGGTTCGGCCAGTGCGGTCGCTGACATCATCAACGAGAACAGCAAGAGAAGGATCAAGGAAGGATGCTCCTTTGTTGCTGAATTAATCGCGTCCCGGTCGTTTGAAGCCGTTCAGGCCCGCTGCCGTCAGTGGATTCCCGTACTTGGCTAGCTCACTTTCAGGCCACGGCTTCGACAAAGCACCCGTGGCATACAACATTCCCCCTCGCGACACGGCGTAGTCGGCCTGCGCCCGATACAGTTGATACGCCTGCTCCACCACATTGCGCTCACGAAGGTTCACAAAGAGGACGGTGCTCGCGCCCATGTTGAATCGGGTCCGTTCCCCCTCCTCCAGCGTCTTCGCCAGCCGTAACGCTTCCGTCGCCGCCGTCACCCGGTCTCGGGCCCGCACTTGGGCCGAGAGCCAGTTGTCCACGTCGATGCTCACTTGTTGCTCGGTGTACAGCTGTTTCAAGACCAATTGTTGCTGGTCTGCTTCCGCGTACAGGACCTTCCCACGCCCTTCTCGCTGGAACACCGGCATCGCAAACCACGATTCCGTTCGATACCCGATTCCCACATTCCAGTCTGAACCGGCTTCCATTTGCCCCCCTCTAAAATCGAACTTTGGGAGCAGGTAGTTTTTGGCGAGCTTGATGTCGATATTATTCAGCTGAGCTTCGATGTAGAGCTCTCGCACTTCCGGCCGCGTTTCTTTCGCCTCTACTTTATTAGCGGCAATTTGCTCCACAGTCGGCAACGGTGTTTCGCCCTGGAATTCTGGCGCCCATTCCGATCGTGGCGTCACCGGCTCGCCGTTCTCCCAGAGAAAGAGGGATAATTTGTATTGCTCATACTCCACCTTCCGCTGCGCGGCAATGGCGGCCTCTCGCCGAACCTGAACCTCTTTGTTAGCCTCAATGACATCGAGTGGTGAGGCCAGACCACGCTTCGCCCGTCCCTCAATCTGCGTGAACCGTTCTTCGGCCACAGCCAGGGTGCGCTTCACAATCTCGGCCTGCTTCACGGCAACCTGCCAATCCCAGTACTGCACAGCGCCAGCCAGGTAGAGGTCTTGCCGTTCATGCGCCACCGCAATTTCCGCTTGCGGCCCCGCGAGTTCGGCCTTCTGAAAGTCGGCGTACTCCTCGTTCATCATGAGACCGCGCAGCAGATGGGCCGACCCACCCAAGATCAGTTGCTGGTTAGGCCAGAAGAGCAGTCCATCATTCGCGAGGAGTGCGTGGGCACCTTGGTTGATGCGATCTCCAAATCCGTTGCGAATCCCACCTTCAATCGTGAAGCCCCATGGGTGCCCCATCTCGATCGTGCTGTCGTTATATCCCCCCGTCGTCGTATTCACGAAGGCGAGGAAATTCCACGACTGATACCGATCGGCTTCGGTCCTGTTCTTGAATTTCGGCTCCCAGGCTCCGAGCGCCTTCAGGATCTTCGCCCGGGCCTCAATCCGCTCAACCCCGGTTGCCCGAAGCAGTGGATGGGTTAATTCAATCCGGGCGAGCACTTCACTGATGGTCAGGGGCTCGGTGCGGGCGGACTGCGCTTTCAATGCGCTGGAATCGTGCACCGGCTCAGCGAGTGTCACCACGGGAATCAGGATCAGAATCAGGAATAGGAGAGCGGCCATCGAAGGATGCTCCTTGTGCCGGACTAATCGCGGCCCGGTTGTTTGTACCCGTTCAGGCCCACCGCTGTCTGCGGATTCCCATACTGCGCCAAGGACTCTGTCGCCCACGGCTTGCCCAAAACACCCCTTGCGTACAGCATGCCACCACGCGACACAGCGTAGTCAGCTTGCGCCCGATACAGCTGGTAGGCTGATTCCACCACATGGCGTTCACGGAGGTTCACAAAGAGCACGGTGGTCGCCCCCATGTTAAACCTCGTGCGCTCACCTTCTTCCAACGTCTTGGCCAACCGCAGGGCCTCCGTCGACGCCGCCACTCGGTCTCTGGCACGGACCTGGGCCGAAAGCCAGTTATCCACGTCGAAGCTGACTTGTTGCTCGGTGTACAGCTGCTTCAAGGCCAATTGCTGCTGGGCCACCTCCGCAGACATGACTTTTCCACGAGCTTCTCGCTGAAACAGCGGCATCTCGGAGTGCAGACCGACCCGGTAGCCGATTCCCACAATCCAGTCCGAGACACCCTTAGTGGGCCCCCCCTCAAGATCCAACGTTGGAAGCAGTTTGTTCTTCGCCAGCTTGATATCGATATTGTTGATCTTGGCTTCCATGTAGAGATCGCGCACCTCCGGACGTGATTCTTTCGCCTCTACCTTGTAGCCTGCAACTTCCTCGTTGGTCGGAAGCGGTGTTTCGCCCTGGAATTCCGGCGCCCATTCCGGTCTCGGCGTCACCGGCTCGCCGTTCTCCCAGAGATAGAGAGAGAGCTTATATTGCTCATACTCCACCTTCCGCTGCGCAACGATCGCCGCCTGTTTCCGCCGCTGCACCTCTTGACTCGCCTCGACAACATCGAGCGGCGCGACCCGCCCGCCCTTGGCCAATCCTTCAACCTGAACCAAGCGCTCTTCGGCAACGGCCAAGGCTCGCTTCACCACCTCGGCTTGCTTCACGGCGACCTGCCAATCCCAGTACTGCACGGCACCAGCCAGGTAGAGATCTTGTCGCTTCTGCGCCACCTTGATCTCCGCTTTCGGCCCCGCGAGCTCAGCCTTCTGGAACTCGGCGTTTTCTTCGTTGACCATGAGCCCACGCAGCAAGTGAAACGACCCACCGTAGTAGAAATGCTGGGTATGATAGGTAGCCAGTAGATCAGGAGGATAGGCGATACGGTTGTTATTACCGGCATCGCCGAAGCCGCTACGGAGCCCGCCTTCGACTGTGAAACCCCAGGGATGCCCGACCTGGATCGTGCTGTCGGCATACCCCGCCGTATGTTGACTTGGAATATCGAACGCCGTCGTGAGATTCCACGTATTATACCGTTCGGTCTGTGTATAGTTCTTGATCTGCGGTTCCCAGGCCCCCAGCGCTTTCAGGATTTTCGCCCGGGCCTTCGTCCGCTCAGCGCCCATGGCTTGAAGCAGCGGATGCGTCAATTCGATACGAGCCAACACTTCTCCGATGGTCAGGGGCGCGGTGCGCGTCGACTGCGCCTGCATGCCACTCGAGTCGACCACCGGTTCGGCCATCGTCGTCACCGGCAGCATAATCAACACAGCCAACAACAGAGCGACCATCGAGGAACTCCCTTCCAGTCACGTCATGTCAGGTAGCGGACGGCGCCCACACTAGCAATCTCCCCTTCATTTTTCAAAATAGATAAAACAGATTGGATCTATCGTGAAATCCGATGTATAGTAATGCCCCCATTGTGACCGAGGAGGCCGTATGGAGTGGTTGAACTACCATCATCTCCTATATTTCTGGTCCGTCGCTAAACATGGAACCGTGACCAAAGCCTCCGAAGAACTTCGCTTGGCGCAGCCCACCCTCAGCGGCCAGATTCATCTCTTAGAAAATACTTTTGGAGAAAAGCTATTCATTCGAACAGGCCGGCGCCTTGTGCTGACGGAGATGGGCCAGCTCGTGTTCAAGTACGCCGACGACATCTTCGCGACCGGGCAAGAACTCCTCAATACCGTCAAAGGAAAAACCGACGGACAGCCGACACGTCTGGTCGTGGGAATTGCAGATGCCGTGCCCAAACCATTGGCAACCCAGCTCCTCACGTCAGCCATAAAGATGTATCGGCCGACGCGCCTGATCTGCCAGGAGGATAAACTGCGTCAACTGCTGACTGATCTGTCTGCCCATCGGTCGGACTTGGTGATCGCCGACACTCCCGCCCCTCCGGGCGTGAAAGAACATACGTACAACCACCCCTTGGGTGAATCGGGGGTCACTCTGTTTGCGACAGCGACGCTGGCGGCCCAGCATCGGCGGGACTTTCCCCACTCACTCCGTAACGCGCCGCTCCTCCTACCCACGTCCACCGCCGTGCTTCGTCGATTGATGGATCAATGGATGGTGAACCATGGCATCCATCCCAACGTGGTCGGCGAATTCGATGACAGTGCGACCCTCAAAGCCTTCGGTCAGGACGGCCATGGAATCTTCCCTGGCGCCACCGTAATCGAGAAAGAGATCTGCCGCCAATACCAGGTGCAAGTGGTGGGACGGTTAGCTGGACTCATCCAACACTTCTATGCAATCACCGTCGAACGACGGCTGAAGCATCCGGCCGTTCTTGCGCTTGTCCGCACAGCCCGGCGCGAATTGCTCAGTTAGCAAAGCACAGCCCCTCGCCACCAGGCATACTCGATCAGGACTAACGGCGCCCGACAGCTTTCAGTAGGTGCTCTCGTTCCTGACTCGTAAGCTCTTCCCACTCGCCGATGCCCAGTCCGTTGACCGTGATGTGCATGATCCTGGTTCGATGCAGCATGATCACCCGATAGCCGAGCGTTTGGCACATCCTTCGGATCTGTCGATTCCGCCCCTCGGTCAAGACAATAAGGAACCGATCCCACCCGACTCGACTCATTCGACAAGGCTTCGTTCGGCTGCCGAGAATGACGACGCCCTTCTCCATATGATCCAGAAAGGCCTGATCGAACGGATGATCCACTCGAACGAGGTACTCCCGCTCGTGTCCAAATTCGGTACGGAGGACCTCATTCACAATATTGCCATCGTTCGTCAGTAAGATGAGTCCGGACGAATCCTTATCGAGCCGCCCGATCGGAAAAATCCGTTCAGGATGTCCAATCTCAGCAATGATATTTCGTGGGACATGCGATTCGCTCGTGGTCGTGACACCGACCGGCTTATGATACTTGATATAGAGGGGGGCGTTCCTCCAGGGGAGGATGTGGCCTTCACGGGCGATGACGTCGGATGGCTCGACCTGATCCCCAAGCGTAGCCACACGGCCGTTGATCGTGATCACTCCGGACTCGACCAATCGGTCGGCTTCACGCCGAGAGCAGATCCCCTGTTCAGTGAAAAACTTATTGATGCGGATCGTCTGAGCCACGGGAGGACAGAACTCTTCTCGGTGACACGGAGGTTAATGGACGCGGCGACCGGCCCTGATGCGACCGAGTATGCGATAGATCAACCGCGCAATGGAAAATTGCGGGGCGACAAATCCTTCAATGGGGGCGATCTCGCTGATATCCATCCCCACGATACCTGGCCCGTCGGCAAGGGCTGTGATGAGATTGAGGGTGTCGTACCAGCCAAGCCCCCCAGGCTCTGGAGTCCCCAAGGCCGGAATAATCGACGCATCCAGCCCATCGCAATCGAAGGTCAGATACACCGGCGTTCGGCAGACCGCGATGATGTCAGGAATCCATTTCACCGCCTTCCCTTCGTACGGACCGGATGGATCGATAAGCGTCGCGGCAAAGAACGTCTTGATGCTGTCCGTTGTGTCGATCCGTACAATCTCCTCAGGGCTGATCGATCGGATCCCCACCTGCACAAGCGGTAATCCATCACTCACGACCCGTGCCATCACGCTGGCATGGCTAAACGGATTGCCTTGATAGGCCTCGCGCAAATCGCCATGGGCATCAATTTGAACAACCGTCAGCTGCGAGTAGCGTTTGGCATGGGCACGAATCGCACCCAACGCACCGGTGTGTTCCCCCGTCAGTGTGACTAAAAACCGTCCGGATCCGACGTGCCGTGACACGAACGCTTCAATGGCGTCGACGGCATCCAGGTTAACCTTCCCGTTCAGTTCCAAGGGGGAAGCTGTGGCCACCCCGCCCCATTCTCGATAGGGCTCGCACCGCAGCTGCTCGTCGTAGAATTCCACCTGCCCGGAGGCTTCAAGGATGGCTGACGGGCCCCGATCCGAGCCACGAATGTAACTCGAGGTATGCTCATAGGGGGCCGGCAAAACATAGACGCCAGCCTGGTCCGGATGGCACCAGGGTTCGTCTATTCCCAGGAAATTCTGGTCTGGACCTTCCCAGCCAGCAGGAAGTGTCATGCTGATCCTTCCCCTCGCCACCAGGGCGATTGAGACTTGCTCCTCTCAACCGGCATGACTGGTCCCTATCGGCGAGGACGAGAGGGTACGTTTTCCGGTGGGATAAATACTGCCAACGCAATGACGGTCGTCCACTTGCCCTTCTTCCCAACGGCTGACTGAGTGATATTCAGCGTCTGCACGATCTTTCCGCCCATCTTGAATACCTGTTCCCGCTCTTTCCAGGCAACATTGGGGTCGAACTCAACGCCTAACGTCGTCGCCAGCATCTGCGCCGCCAAGTCTTCCGTGTACTCGCCCGTCTCTTCATCCGTCTCGCCATGGGCATGGTGCTCGGAGAGATACCCGTAGGTCCCTCGATCAGTCGGCTTGGCAAGCCCCACGGATGCCGACACGAGCTGGTTCCGTTCATTGGTTTCGGAACGGGCCATGACGCAAAACGTGATTTCACCGGGCTTCAGCAGCTGTTCACCGCGCTTCCGGGGGATGATCTTACAGTGCGGCGGAAGGATGGAGGACACGCTGACTAGGTTGCAGTACGCCACACCGGCGCTGCGCAACGCCTCTTCGAAGGAGGCCAGTTTTTCCTTGTGGACTCCCACCCCTCTCGTGAGAAACATATGCGTAGGTACCATCATCTCCCCTTTCGTCCGGCTATCCGCCTTTCTGGTTGTTCGGAAATTGTTGCGTGACGTGCGTTCAAGCGGTCAGCCTGCAAACACACTGCTCCGTACCAACGGTATTGGGCGTTTGTTGTAGCAAGATTGAACCGGCTTCGCAATATCTTCTAGACACTTTTTTCGGATGGATTGGATGGCTCCTTGAGGTTCATGACAAGCATCCGAGGTTCGGTCATGTCTTCGATTGCAGCGCGGACACCTTCGCGCCCCAACCCCGAATCCTTCACGCCGCCGTACGGCATATGATCCGCCCGGAACGTCGGAATTTCATTCGCCAAGACGGCTCCCACTTCAAGATGCCGAAAGGCGTAAAAGATCTTATTGATGTCCTGAGTAAAAAGACCGGCCTGTAACCCAAAATCGGACTGATTGAGCATCACCACAGCTTCGCTGAGCTGCCGATAGGGTGTCACTGTCACGACCGGTCCAAATACCTCTCGACATGAGACTTTCATCTCAGGCCTCACATTCCCCAACACCGTGGCTTCCACCAACGACCCCTTCCGTTTCCCACCCAAAAGCACGCGTGCCCCGTCCGCCACCGCTTCGCCAATCCAGCTCTCCACCCGTTGAGCAGCCGTTTGATCGATGAGAGGACCGATGGTCGTCGACTCATCGGCGGGATCGCCTAGTTTGAGCCGAGCCACATGCATGAGGAGTTTTGTCGTAAATGCATCGACGACCGTCTGGTGCACGAAGACCCGCTGTACCGAAATACAGGTCTGGCCGGCATATCCGAACCCGCCTGCGGCACAGCGCTGCGCCGCCAGGTCAAGATCGGCATCCGGCTCGATCACCACGCCCGCATTGCCACCAAGCTCGAGCGTGACTTTTTTCTTTCCACATTTGGCCTTCAACATCCATCCCACCGACACACTGCCGGTGAAACTCAGCAGCTTAAATCGAGGATCGACCACCATCCGTTCGGCAAGGGCATTCTCGCAAGGCACGACATTCAAACCACCTGGAGGGACACCCGCTTCGAGCGCAATCTCGCCGAGCAGCAGCGCCGTCAACGGCGTTTGCGGGGCCGGCTTGATCAGAATCGGATTTCCCGCCGCAAGCGCCGGCGCCACCTTGTGAGCCACCAGATTCAGCGGAAAGTTGAAAGGGGTGATGCCGAGAATCGGACCGATCGGGAATCGGCGAAGGACCCCGAGATGAGTGTCAAAGCCGGGTGTCCAATCGAGCGGTACCACCTCACCTGCAATCCGACGTGACTCCTCGGCCGCCACGGTAAAGGTTTGGATGGCTCGACTGACTTCCCGCTTGGCATCAGTGATCGGCTTCCCCGCCTCGGCCGTGATGGTCTGCGCACACTCGTCTCGCCGTCGGTAGAGCAACGCCGCAATCTGTTGGAGGATGTTGTACCGAGTATGTCCAGGCAGCTGCCCCATTACCGTCGCTGAGCTCGACGTCGATAGGATGGCGTCTTCGACATCAGACTCGGTGGCTTGAGCGACCTGAGCCACGAATTTCCCGGTGAACGGATCGACGACCGGAGTCGCAACCGGACTCTGCTTCCACTGGCCATGAACGAGAAATTGACGGGATTCCTGCACGGGAAGATTCGCTGGAGTGTTTTATAGTTGAGGTTGGTATTAGTCTGCCGCTTCCACCGGCGCAGCCGATTCGGCTGCCGGTTGGACAACCACGGCAGCCTCCTGTGCCGCCATGGCTTTGGCAATCAGCTCATCCGTCCCCCAATCACGAATCGCCTCCAAGGTAAATCCCTCGTAGGTCGAGACGCCATGACAGGACGGACAATCCGGCATCGGAACTTTTCGATAAAAGACTTCCGTGAGGCATGACATGCACACCCAGAAGTCGTCATCGCGATGAGAGACCGGCCAGAACGATTGCATCGAAACCATAGGGATACCTCTCCCTTGTATGATACAGAGGACTATCGCACCTGAGTGCCGATGTCAACCCTACGGCACAGACTCACCTTCGTTCCACATTGCTCAGCCACTCACTTCCTCTACTTTGTGCCGCTTGCTAACAACCGATCGATCTCTTCCGCGAACATCTCAAACGGAAACGCGCCCGGAATGGCCACGGCCGGTTCCTTTTCCGTCGGCTCCGTCGCGGTCCGAACAAGGATGAACCCGGGGGTTCCATGAAACCCCCACTGATTGGCTTCCTGGCGATCCTCGAAAATCGCCTTTGTATACCGCCCATCGCTCATACACCGCTCAAAGGCTGCTTGATCTAGCCTCAACGTCGCCGCATGGCGCCGATACACTTGCTTGTCCAGCTGTCCCCCTTCGGAAAACAATCGGTCATGCATCCCCCAATACTGGCCTTGCGCACCAGCACATCGTGCCGCCGTCGCCGCATCGAGTCCCGCCCCTTGATCTCCCCTCGGGAAATCTCTGTACATGAATCGTACCTTCCCGGTATCGACGTAGCGCTCCTGAATGCGTGGCCATGTCCGCTTGAAGAACTTCAAGCAAAACCCGCAGGTAAAATCCGAGTACTCAATCAACGTGACTGGGGCATTGGCTTGCCCCCTCACCCGGATATCGGTCTCGCTGGAATCTCCTGCGGACACCGGAGCAGACCACAAGAGAACGCCAACTATGACGACTCGACAGGCCCATTGATCAGTCATACGCTTCATGAACCGCGTACGACTCCTGCTTTTTTTCTCTCCATCAATCCCATCATCAACAGTGGCCACACGACAGTGGCATCGCTCAGTACTTCGGCAAACCGTCCACCATCTTTCGGCGTCACAAACTTTCCCCAGGAGAGTCCTTCTTGATAGGTACAGCCGCTGAGTCCTCCCCAGTAATCCGGTTCCGGACAAATCCTCACACCGTAGTGAAAACGTGGAGGCTTCACACTGAGGCCCAAGCGAAGGTTACTGATCTCGATGTAGGGACCTACCTGCTGTGCCCAATTCCTCGGCACCCCGCCACCGATCGTGAAAATTCCCAGCCGCTTCGCCGAGAGCACATGATCGGCATAACTATTGAGATCGAGATAGGGATTGAACGAGGGCTGTGACTGGAGAATGCTCTTGAGGACCGAGAGGTCTCCGTTGTGACCGACCTGCGCTCGTGCTTGAGTCACCTCCCGTGCCATTGCCCATGTGCCCATATCAAGCCCCACTTCAGAATCAGTAAAGGCTGGGATATAGATCGGTACGTTTTTCAGGTAGGCGCTCTTCAAAATGCCTTCGCCCTGAACTTCCTCCGCCAATGTTTTGCCTAGCTCACGCGTCAACATCTCGGAACAGAGTGGTCGATCCTGACTCAGACGTTTCACCGTCTGGGTCACGATGTGCTCCACATAATTCAAATTGGCTTCCATCTCGAGCGTGTCGTAGACACGGTTGTATCCCTTCTTAAACAGTTCCTCGTCGCTCATCGAAGGATCATGTCGATAATGTGTCTTTCCGACTGATTCACTAAGGCCATGCGCCATGAGCGCGCCGGTTGAGATGATGCACTGCACCATTCCCTCATCGATCATCTTCGTGATGATCTTCCCCATCTTGGCAATGGTCATCGCGCCGGACAACGTCATCACAACCTTACACTCCGGGTCTGCAATCATCTCCCAGAGCACCTCGAACGCTTTCCCCACGTGCCGCCCACCGAAAGCTGTCTTTCCCATCGCCTCCAGCAGTTCGCCGAACGAAGAAATCCTGTCGGGATCCAGCGGCTCAAGCGCTTCTAACCCGTCTTTTGCTCCATCACGAAACTCGCGTGCATACATATAGACAACCTCTACAACCCTCTGAACCGTTCACTGATGTGGATTTGTTTATACACAACCCCGAATAGAGGCGTCAATGAATGTTGCAGGATGTCGTTCATCAATTGACTGCTCGGAAAGAACGATCCAGCAAGCGAAGAGATACCTTCCTCTAAATAAACCTCGCCACATCTACACCCTGCAAGCATCCCGCGCACGCATCTTCTCCGGCAACCTTCGGCGCAAACGCGCACGGGCCGAATAACAAGGAAGCAACCGGTAAGGGAACGAACTCCACTCGCACTGCCGACGATACACCTCACTGAGTGCCGGCAGGCACACCGAACGTGGCTGTACCCCACGAGTGCAATTCAGCCTCGCTCTAAAATAACGGCTTCTTCCCACCGGCCTTGCTGATGGCGTGATTGAGGGCTTTGGAAAGACTCTCGGCAACAGCTGCATCGCAGACCGGAAGAGAGAGTTCTCCCTTCTTCTCCCCCGGTTTGTCCTTTGGCGCACGATCCTCGTACACCAACTCCTCCAAGTTCGTGACGACAAAGCGACCCGTTTTGAGATCATGGATGGGCTTCCCCGACATCGAGAGCGTCGCAACCCATTCGGTCACACAGGCCGCCCGCGTGCAACGCAGCCGAATCCCATAGAGGTTCGTTCCCTCTCCCTCCCGTTCAGAGCTGACATTGGGAGACATGGCGTTCAAGTTAAACTCCTGAATTTTTTCAACCGGCGCTTGGAGATCAAGAGCACCGCCGAATCGCATCCGTTCATTGAGCCGTGTAGTGAATTGAAGGCCGGAGGGAGGCCGAACCACCACATCGACTTTTGCCGTTCGATCCATCTGCCAAGGCGCTCCATCCTTCGGAGCCATCCGTTGCAATCCGCTGCGCATGGTGGCGCAGGCTTCCCACGTATCTTTGATAAACGCCATTGTCTCTTCCAGCGACGGCCCTTCCGGGTCAACGCTCTCGTTCGACCCCGCCCACACAACCGGTAGGCCAGTCAGCAGAAGGAAGAAGCCAACGACACCCCACTTCATTCGCCATTTTGCCATCATGTCGACCCATCAATACTGGCGTGTAATTTTTGAACCCACAATGCTGGGGAAGTGTATCCTGTCGCCAAGAGTCTTTTCTAGTTGAGATCATCCGTCGATGAGCAAGAGTCAGAGCAGGGGGTGCTTATCCTAGTCCCTCAGCAGAGGGGGAATAGCACATGTGCGCCGGGAGTGGAACTATAAAGAAGCCAGGTTATTGAAGAGACTAGGCACTCACAACGTACGATCTAGAAAAAGAACGAACGGGAAGATTTTCTCTCCGGCCACTATATCCGAAAAAACAATAACAGGGTCACCAGGCTTCGGGTACGCCAGACCGGCGATCGCCTTCAGTCCTTCATCGTTTAGTCTGCAACTCCACGTTGACGAGTTTTATTTCCGAGAGATCCGCGAGCCGCGGACACCACCGTGTGCCGGCACGCCACAAAGCCGAGACCAGTTGGTCGTAGACCGTCCCCGGGTGGTCATAGTGAATTCCGTACGCATGAGAAGCTGCACGTCGACACGGAAACACGAATGACTTCGCCGAATCGTCCGACTCCACCTCAAATCGTGTCACGGTCAGATCAAGGGTAAGCCGGATCTTAAACCAACAATGGGCATGGTGGTCGTCGACCTGCATCGAGTGCTGATAGCACTGCAACACATCTCGGACGGTCACCATGCTTAAGGACGTATTCCCCGAGAAGACCTCGGCTCGCTTGTCGAGCACCAAGGCCTTGGCTAGGGACAAGGCATGCCCTACTTGAATCGGGTTCAGGAGGTCAAAAGCCGACTCATAGATGGCGATGTTGGGATGGACCTTGAATTCGCGCAGGGATCCACGCTTGGCCAATTCGAGGTTCCAATAAAAGTCCACGGCCTGGGACTGGCGGAAGCGAAAGGTTACGAGGTTCATAACTCACACCCCGTCACTAAGAGTCGCTTTGCTTGAAACCTTCAGGAACGTACTCGGTCGCGGCTAATCAACACCGCCCTTCCGCAATATTTTCAGCTTTCGTTTGACGGAAGCTTGAACTTGCCAGGCCTCCAGTGGAAGGAACAAGTGGTGGTCCCAACGGGATTCGAACCCGTGTTTAAGCCTTGAGAGGACCGAGCAAACTCAAGAAAATCAACAAGATGACGCTTCAGAACCGTCCAATGAATAGCATGGTTTTACAACGATTTACAAGACCCGTGTCCTATATAGGACAACCTCGTTTTTCTCTTTGCGCAGTACTTCGCTCCGTCCCCTGCGGGCCGGTATCCGGCTACCTATGCCAAGTCCACTCACTGCGAGTTTAGAAACACGAAAGGAGTCTCATGAGCCCAACCACACCGCTGGTGCAGCATCTCCTCAAAACAACGGGCCTGCCCCGAGAGCAGGCCCTGAAGCTCTACCGGGCCGGGTATCCCTGGCCCCTGCGGACCATCTACGAGGTACGCAAGGCGGGTATCATCGCGCAAGCTGAAGGCCTCCTCTTCTCCGCAGCACTGGAGAAGGCCGAATCGATGACTGAGGAGCAAGCTGAGGCCTATTCCGACAGCCTTAACGGCGATGACCGGGCGAAGGGTCAAGGTACCTCACGCGAGGTGGACGCCGCCCTGGCTTCGCTGCCGTATCTTCAAGAAGTCGGGGACCATGTAGAACGCGTGGCGGCGGACGCGAGAGTCTCTTGCCGCACCGTCTTTCGTCTCTCGGTGGCGCTTCAGTCGTATGCTCAGGAGCACCCTGGATGGGAACTGCACCACATGTGTGTGGGAAGACGGCCAAGCTAAGGAAGGGCGAGTAGTCGGATGCTGACAGCGAAGCGCGAGAAGTTTTGCCAGGAGATGATCAAGCCCAAGGCGACGCAGATGAAGGCGTATTGCGCTGCATTCAACGTCAAGCGCATGAGCCGGGCCGCAATTGACACAGAAGCCTCAAAGCTCATGAAAGACCCTGAGATTACCCGAAGAATCCAAGAGCTGCTGAAACCCGTCGTGGAGAAGATCCAACTGACGCTTGCGCAATGGGTTGAAGACGGCCTGAAGCTCTACCGGGCCGATCCGAGGAAGCTGTTTGATCAGTTCGGCAATCCCGTTCCAATCACCGAGCTCGGAGATGATGAGATCACGCTGATTGAGGGGTTCAAGTTCACCGAGGAGTATACGAAGGTCAAGAAAGCGAGTGGCGAACAAGAGGCTGTCCCGACCGGCTACACCCAAGACTACAAGATGACCTCCTTCAAGGTCCGGCATGAGTACATGGGCAAGGTACTGAAGGCCGTGAAGGGTCCGGCCTGGGGAAAGCCGCTGGAGCTTGCTGACGATCCCGCCACCGCACAGAAGCAGATGGAGCACGCGTTTGCTCAAGGAAGCATAAGCCCAGACGAGCTTACTGCCTTGATCCGCTCCAGGGAATTACAGCTGAAGGTCAAGGAATATGACGAGATGAAAGACCGGATGGCAGCCCTTGAGACAAAGTTAGAGCAACTCCTGGCCCAGCAGAAAGGAAAGTGACCATGGGGCTTACTCAACGACTGGGAAAGATCGAAAAGCATGTCTCCAGGATGACGGCCAATGCCTCCAGACGAGGGAACGTGATCATCTTACGGAAGCTTTCCCCTGCCCCTGATGCCAAGTTGATCGGCTACAGGGCTGGCGAAGGGGAGCTCTTGCCGCTGGACCGGAGCCGATGGCCGCATGTCCCTGAAGGAAAGAAACTGGTCATTCAACAAGTGTGGAGTGACGACGAGGCTTCTGATCGTCCCAACTTCAAGACAAACTCCGAACTCAGGAGGCCCCTATGCGAGTCGCACAACGCATCAGACAGCTAGAAAAGACGGTGACGGCCATGATAGGGAATGACTCGGAGCGCGAACTCCTGATTGTACTCTGCGATCTGGATCACGCCTTCGGTGGGACACTGGTTGGCTACAAGGACGGTTCCGGAACCTTCTGGCCAATAGACCGGACCCAATGGCCCGCTGGGCAACGGCCTCACGGCACCCTCGAAGAAGTCTGGGGTAATCCTGTGGAGGGAGAGCCGCCGGCTCCTGCTAGCGAGACGCAAGACCCACTGCATGACTATTGGGCTTTTCGCTATTTCACTCTCAGCCGTGAAGAATACGAAGCCCTTCATTCTGATCAGGACGACGGTCAGACCAGCACCCAGGCATTGTCAAAAGAACCAAACATGAAACGAGGCGATCATGACTTATCCAATGAATGAGTCTGACTCAGAGTCCCAATCCTCCCCATACAACGCGCTCGGGGCATGGCTGCGCCAGAATCACTACCAGGATCTAGAGCAGTCGAAGCAGCGCACGATGGAGAGTCGTCAATACCTGGAAGGCTTGCGGCAGCAAGACCTATATGGGCAGCACATGCCGCAGCAGCCGGTTAGGCCAGACCTCAACTCACGGAAGACCGATTTCAATGTGTGGGATTCCATGCTCGCTGGAGCCAATAGGTTCTCCGCCATGCAGGACGCAGAATACGCACGGCGCAAAGCGATTGAGGAGCAGCAAACCATGCAGCTCCTCGGGCAAGCGAAGTACCTTCCTGGCTATGAGGGCGTGCAGGGGGCGGAAATGCCGGGATGGCTCGGGTGGCTCTATGGTGCCAACCCTGAATTAGGGATGAAGTTGGGGGAGCGGGTCGCGTCCCCATTTGCGCAGCAACGGGAAGTCATGAAGGAAGTGCAGACGCACGCCGCGAAACGGCAGGCCCAGATGGAGGTCAACTTGAAGCTTGCGAAGCAGTTGGGATTTCTGCCGATTCGGTGAACAAGATGAGATGTCATTCGTAGACCGTGTCATCATGGTCTGCAAATCTTTGCCAGTGATGAAAGAAGCGCTGGTATCAGCTCAGCGTTTTTTCCTTGGGAGTTATTGCGAAAATGTCCTTCGATAATCGACTTGACGGATTGTGGAGTTAAGCCCTTCCTTCGAAGGCAGTTGTCAACGTCGTACGAGAATTGTATGGCCTTTGCTGCGGTGTCAGGGTCATCGACGGCGAAGACGTGAAGTCCCATTATGAGACCAACAACAAAGCCAGCCCTGAAGTCGTCGGTTGTGTCGAGCCAATCGGCAACGGTTGATTCTCTGGCCAATGTGTGCGATGTCGGCACACACGAAAAAAACAGGACAATAGAGAGTAGCAGCCTTCCGCGCATAGCAACCCCTCTTCCCCGTCCTATCCTTTACCCATTTATCTGCTACCGATAGCCATTGTGGTTACGGCAAGACCCACCGTCTCATCTCGTTGTCTTGGGCAGAAGTCCCTTTCGATCGAGTTCCTGCCAGTGGGCTTCTACCAAGCCCATCAAGAGAGCCTTAACTGACTTATTCTCAAGAGCCGCTTCGATCTTGGCTTTCACGATCACATCCCTCGGAACTTCACGAAAGTTCCATACTCCCGCCTCCTCCATCTCACTGACCTTCTGTTTCGGCATGGTGCCACCGTTTTACATTGTTCAACTGAACTTACCCGCACTGTAGCAAACGGCCTTCCTCCATTCAACGACGCTATTGACTACATTACATCATATGATGTAATTGTATCTCATCGTAGGAGGCGCTACCCATGAAGATGATCAGGCTCAACGTCCAACTTCCCGCACCACTTAAAACAAAGCTTGACGCGCTCCGCCAGCGCGGCACCACAGCAGCCGGGCTGATTCGGCACCTGCTAGAGAAGCACTTTCAACAGTCCACCCAATAGCCACCACAACCACAGGAGGACCCATGCAGAACAGTACGCAGTTTCAAGAGGATGTCGAACCACGGACCCTGCTTCAAGTCCGCGTCTTCCATCGAGATGAGACCGGTGTCGTACGCGATGAAACACATGAGACACACCGAACGGCGCGCGGGTTGGCCTATCTCCAAGATGGAGGGCACAAGGCGGTGAGAGGGCTCTTTCGGACACGTGAATTGCTTCAGCTTCTCGCCCTCGCGGCTGAGGAACGGGAGGACATATCGGTAAGCCTGGTACAGCGTGTCCTTGACGAAATTGAGGATGAGTTGAACGACACGGGCGATCTCGGCTGGTACGTCCAATCGATGGAAAAGTTCTTTCAGCAGGCCGAAGCCTTGCCAGCAGAAAGCCGCGCAGAGCACGAGACGCCGGATCAATCAGTAGCGCCTGTCCCCTGTGAGGCATAAGGAGGCATCATGACGATCCGAGACCTCATCAACGCCCATCGCCAGTCGGAGCGCTCCCCGCGACAGGAGGATGAGCGCCATGCGGCCTGGTGGAGTGACCGGATCGGCGGGTTCTTAGTGGAGGAGTTGTCGAGCGATCTCATCAAGCGGCAGCTCCTCGCCTCCGCCAAGTGTGGCCGGAGCGTCTGGACGAGTAACCACTATTTCCGCTTTCTCCGCCGGGTCTGCCGGTGGGGGCAGCTCATGGCCTACCTGCGGGTCGACCCTTGCAAGACTATCCCCCTTCCCAAAGATAAGCCCCCCACCCTCCGTGTACTGACGGAAGAAGAAGAGGTGAAGTTGTGCCGCGAACTGGGGCAGCCGTATGCGCTATGGGTGAAGTTCGCGATTCTGACCGGCCTGAAGCAGTCGGAACAATTCAGCCTGCTGTGGCGTGCCGTGGACTTGCCGAAAGCGACCTTGCATCTGCCCCATCCGCAGACCCGCGCCGTAGTGGCACTGAGCTTACCGCCAGATGCGGTCGAGATTCTGCGGCAGCTTCATCATCTGCATCCGCCGTCCCTGTGGGTTTTCCCCGACCTTCACAATCCGCATAGACCGGCCAACGTCCACGCCTTCTATGTGGGCCGATGGGAAAGCGCCGTTCGGCGGGCTGGAATTCCTCGGATCTCCTGGAAAGATCTTCGGCATACCTGCGGGGTCCGGCTGGCAAAGGCGGGCGTTCCGGTACGAGAGGTGGCGGCCTTTCTCCGTCAGCGCGAAGTTCGACAAGTCTATTATTACCGCGCTCATCAGCCGGGAGAAGCCTACATCAAGAAGGAACGGGCCAAGTCAGCCACACTCGTATTTGATGAGCTGCCGGTTGAAAAGCTGCATGAACTCATAGGGCGAGATGCCACCACCGCGCCGCTGACCTTCGGTGAACTCTGTCACCTCTATGCCTCTCATCACCTGAAAGCCCGGCCTGCCCGACGAGACTTCGAATCCATCTACCGCCAGCATTGGCTAGCCTGGGCCGATCGTCTGCCAGCCACGATCACGAGGAAGGAAATTCGCCTCTGGTACTTCACGATGGAGCAGGCCCCGAGCCGGGCTAATAAGGGAGCTGCCTGCCTGCGGGCCGTCTTCAACTGGGGCGTTGACATGGAGCTCCTCACCTGTGCCAATCCGGCGCTCAGACTGAAGAGGTACCCGCAACCTCCTCGAGAACGGTTTATGGATGCCCAGGAAGTCCAGCGGTTTATGGATGGGCTGTCCCAGCTTCCGGCCAAACCACAGGCCTTCTTGCTGCTCTTACTGCTCACCGGCTGCCGGATGGGCGAAGCGCTCAGGATGCGCTGGGCAGATGTTGATTCGACCAGCCGACTCTGGCGGAAAGGCAAGACGAAAAACGGCAGTAGTCACGTGATCCCGCTACCTCATCAAGTAATGGAGGCGCTGTCATGCCTGCCTCGGCAGGCAGAATGGGTGTTTGCTGGAACGAATGGGAAGCATTGGTCGAGCGCCAGTATCAGCAAGATCTGGTTGCACAAGCGGCAACGGTGGAACCTCGGCGATGTTCGCATCCATGACTTACGACGGACCGCCGCCAGTTATCTCGCGATCTCGGGAGAGAACCTCCCCACCATTCAGAATGTCTTGAATCATCGCAGTCTCACCCCGACCGCCATCTATGCCCGACTCAATACCAAGGCGGTCGATCGGGCGCTACAAGCACAAGCTGACCGGTTCTGTAGTCTGATGGCTCCTGGGGAGGGAGACCGTATCCCAGAACGAGAGCTCGTGCTACTGGAATAGGGCTGATGGGCAACAACCGAGCGGTTGTTGTACGCCCGACCATGAGAAGGAGGACTCATGAAGGCTATTGGTTATACCCGGGTCAGTACAGAAGGCCAAGCCGAGGATGGAGTCAGTCTCGAAGCACAGCAAGCCAGAATTAGGGCGTGGTGTGAAGCTAACGGGTACACCTTGGCAGGCCTCCACGTCGATGCGGGCTTGTCTGGATGTCGAGCCGACAATCGTCCAGCGCTTCAAGCATCGATTACCGAAGCTTGTAAGCACAGAGCCGCCTTAGTCGTCTACAGCCTCAGTCGGCTTGCTCGTTCCACAAAAGACGCCATCGCCATCAGTGAGCGCCTCGCCAAGAGTGGGGCAGATCTCGTCAGTCTCTCAGAACGAATCGATACCACTACAGCAGCCGGAAAGATGGTCTTCCGCATGTTGGCGGTCCTGGCTGAGTTTGAACGGGATCAGATCGCTGAGAGGACCAAAGGGGCCCTGGCGCACATGCGCCAACAAGGAAAGCGAATCGGCAGGATTCCATACGGCTACGATCTGGCTGAAGATGGGACTTCGCTGATACCGAACCAGCAGGAACAGGATGGCCTTAAGCTGATCGAACGACTGAGAGCGAGTGGCCTCGGTCGGCGGCGAATTGCCGCGCTCCTTACTGCCGAGGGAATACAAACGAAGACCGGTGCCACCTGGAGTCCGCAAGCAGTGGGGAGGATACTCCGCCGGACAGGGTTATCGAAGGCCGTTGCCTGCCATGTTGCTGCATGACATGATTGAACCCTTACCAGACATAAGTGACTGAAGCCGCTATTTTTATCCACCTAGGCGGGAACTATGGGGCGAAAAAGAAAACCGTTTCTTCCCTCCCAGGAGACACCGGGCTTTGTACCTGCCGCAGATAAACCACCCGTACCATTTTGGATGGTGCGCGCAGCGATTCGAGCACTAGCGTCCCGCACACGATCAACACACAAAATGGGACGCGCAGATCTTTTACTTGTTCTCATCGAAAGAAGCCTCGGAACGGGTTCACCGCCTCATCCTTCGTCTTTTGAGGAACAGCAGGAGGCCACCGAGTTACTCGAAAAGCTTTTCGGAAAATATTGGGATTCTTGCTTGAAGAGTTTACGAGACACACACTCACTACTCTGCGTCCTTAAGCAGGCTGATAGCGCCCACAACCTTTGCGCTCAGTATCCATTTATGTCGAGTAGGCCAATAAAGCAAACTTGGCTGCGTCAGCACTTACCGGAGATACTTCGTCAACTCGCATTGAACGGATGTAACGGGTCTTGTCCTAAACGCGTACAAGTTGGGGATGATGAACTAGCAGAGTTGACTTTCTGTTCAAGCGCCACAGATCTAGCCGATGCCATTGTTGCACACTATCACGGTACTACCCTGGGCTACCTCCGGCAGCTGTACTATGGACCTGAAGCCAAGGCGCTACGCGAGAGCCTAACCTCCTAACAGCCAAGCTCCATCCGCAACCCTCTTCTCCAATTTCAGCTAATTCTATGAGTCCTCCCTGCCACGATGGACTCACTTTTCCATTCATTAAATGATGCTATTTGTATAGTTGAACAGCTACCAGCCGGGAGGAAACCATGCAATCGATCACAAGTTTCCATCAAGACAGTTCTCGAACGCTTTGCCGTGATACATCGGTAAATGATCACGATCAGCTCTTAACGTTGAAACAGGCAGCGGCCTTAACGGGGTTTAAGACTTCTACCTGGCGGCAATGGGTTTACTTGAAGAAAGTGGCCAGCGTGAAGTTTGGAGCAAAGGCGGTCAGGGTCTTTAAGCGGGATGTGACCCAGATGATAGCCGCAGGCACCCGACCGGCGAGACATGAGCTCACAAAATAACGCCGTGCCCGAGGTGCGAACTCAAGGCACGGCAGAACCAGGAAAGGAAATCAGCGATGCGAAACAATATCACCTTCGAGCACCTGACACAATCTGACCTTCCGCCGTACCATCGACTTCGATCCATTGGCCACAATGTTGGGTGTGTTTGTGAGGCCTGCTTTGTTCTCGTGGAACGGGCGATTTCTCAATATCTGCCGAGATTCCTTCCTCCCGATCCTTTAGTTCGACGGCTCGAGGAACTGGAGCGAGAGAATGCAGAACTACGGTCGCAGAACGAACAACTCCACAGAATTTCTCGAACAACAGCGCCTAACATTACTCGTGAGCCTCAACGCCTGAAGCACAATCCAGCGGCGTTTGAACCGGTGGTGATGCGGTAATGACAGAGCCTGCGCTGACTCGGCACAACAACACCATTTCCTTCGATTGGCCGAGCCACTCAATCACGCTCAGCCTTTCCCGTATCCGAGAGACTAGCGGGGAGACGAAAGCGGAAGTTGTCGCGGTTAATGGCAAGGGCATTCTCACTCAACAATCAATCAATTTGCTGTCCGGACGAAGCCGGTCACAACTCGCTAAAGAGCTCGACCGGAAACATCAGCTTGTAGCTCTCAGCTGGGAGACCGTTCTTGAGACCGTGTGTGTATTGGGCTTGAGCGAGCTCAGGAGAGGCGAGCCGGTCATCGTACTGCAGCCCCACGATCAGCCAAATGTTCCGTTCCTCTTGAATCCAGTTGTCTATCAGAAACATCAAACATTGATCTACGCGCCGGGGGGGTCCTGTAAATCGTATCTAGCGCTCTATCTCGCCCTCCTCGCCTGCCATGGGGCAAATCAGAACGGCCTCCGAGCAGTATCCTGCCCGGTGCTATACCTGGATTGGGAATTAGATGCTGAGACGATTGGGACACGCCTTACGCGTCTCTATAAAGGGCATCCAGAGCTGAGCGTCTTTGCACCTTACTATCGTGCTTGCAACCAACCCCTCCACGAGGAGGTGGAATTCATCACTGGCGAGATTCATGAGAAGGGGATCAAGTTAGTTATTATCGACAGCGCGATCATGGCCTGTGGCGACGACCTCAACAGCACCCAAGCCCCAAAGCAACTGCAACGGGCCTTAAGGACAATGGGTTGCTCGTCGATCGTGCTATCCCATGTGGCAAAGAACACGGACGCCAAGACGGCCTATGGCAACGTATTCTTTCAGAATCTCTGCCGAAATCAATACGAGGTAGAGTTGATGGATGAGACCGACGAGCAGAAGCGCATCACGCTGATCCATCGAAAGATCAACTTCGGGGCCCTTCAACAGCCCAAAGGCTTGGCGTTTGATTTCAGCGGCAATGCCTGCCGCGTGAGCATGTTCGATCCACAAGCAGAGGCCGAGGGCCATGAGGACGCATCTCTGCCGATACCATCACGGATCAGGAATTTATTAGAAGACGGGATGCCGAGAACCGCTAAAGAGATTGCGACGGAATTAAGTGAAGATCATACAACTGTACGTGTCACTCTCAACCGGCACGATCGCCGGAAGTGGTCCAAGTTGTCTGACGGCAAATGGTCTGTCATTAGCTCGAAATAGGAGCGTAACAGTCTTGCGTAACAATCTTCGTAGCGTAACAGATCGTAACGCCCGTAACAGAGCTGACGAAATGAACGGGCTTCTCTCTAGATTCAATGGTTTAGCGAAGCGTAACAGTATGCGTAACACTTATATTTTGCAGCGTAACGTAACAGTCCCCCCCTTATAAGGGGGGACGTTGTTACGGTGTGGCGGAGAATAGGGAAAAGACGACGGTACCGTAAAAAGGAATCGGAGAATGAAACCCCTTACGCTTGCAGAGGCAGCCCAGTTTCTCCGGATGTCCCGCTCGAGTCTCTATCAGCGGAAAGACATTCCTCGGTACCGCAGGCCTGGCTCTCGCGTGATGCTGTTTGATCAGGAGGAGCTGGAAGCATGGCTGAAGCAAGGGCGTATGGGAGGAAGCATAGACGAAGGTGCCCTAGTCCCAGAGCCTCAGATGGTTCAATCTCACACTGAAGGCCGTCCTGAGGTCATGGACATTCAGGTAGGACGTGTTTACCATCGCAACGCCCGATATCGGTAGCACATGGCGTACACCATCAAAACACGGCGAACTCAGAAGGGTGTGGCATTCGATCTGTACGTTCGCTGGAAGGGACAACGCTATCGCCCCCTGCTCGGGTACAACTTGACCAAGGAGCAGGCCGAGGAAGCGGCGATTGCGATGATCGGCAAAATTCAGCGGGACGAGCAGCAGGTGACTCCCCGGCATGTCTCCCCCACCCTCAAAGACTTCCTCCCCTTGTACTGGCAAACGATGCGTGTGAAGAGGCGGTTTGATCTAGCCCGACCGGAATCGATCATCGAGACCCACTTACTTCCACGCTTCGGTGAGCGTCCCTTGGACTCCCTGAGGGCTGAGGACGGCCTCACCTACATCACGGCCCGGCTTGCAGCGAAGGCGGCACACTGGACGATTCGGCGTGAGTGGAACGTGCTGATGCGGATCCTCAACCTGGCCGTCAACTTCGACAAACTGGACAAGAACCGGCTCAAGCGAGTCGAACTCCCCGATGTGGCGACCCGTGAGCGAGTGGCCACAACGGAAGAGCTCAAGGCGATCAAGTTGAAAGCGGATGAACGCCGAGCCAAGGTGATGCAGGCGAACCAATACGACCCGGCGGAACTCTGGCGGATTGTCACGGTTGCCCTCAATACCGGACTCCGAGAAGCCAAAATCTTAGAGATCGATCGAACCTGGATGCGGAAGCGAGATGACGGCTGGTGGTTGATCCTCCCACCAGCTCGGAGCCGATTGAAGCAGACACCTCGTGAAATCCCCCTCAATCCTGCCGCCTACGCGGCCCTACGCGGGGCGATCGCCCATGTGGACGGGAGAATCTTCAGGCGATGGACTCCAGCCGCCTTTAGCATCTTCTGGAAGCGTTTAGTGGTGGAAGCGAAGGTGGCCGACCTCCACTTCCATGATCTCCGCCATACCTTTGCCACCTGGCTGCAGAATCTCGGTGTTCCGCTTGAGGTCCGAGCCGCCTTGCTGGGGCATCGGCTCCGAGGAATGGGACACGATCAACTTGGAGGTGAATCCATGACCGCCGCCTATTCGCATGGCGGATACGGCTGGAATCAGCAGCTCCGAGCCGCCGTTTCCCTGCTTCACAACGCCCTTTTGTCCTATGGCTTGTCCTATGGAGGTCGGATTGAAGAAGCACCGGAACAGGTAAAGGTTGCTAACTCATTGGAACGGAAGGAGAATGTGTGGTGGTCCCAACGGGATTCGAACCCGTGTTTAAGCCTTGAGAGGGCTCCGTCCTAGGCCAGGCTAGACGATGGGACCAGCCGTACCTTCTGAAAGGAGGACCGTAGCACAAGCAGTTTTCCCTTTGCAACGAATCACCTGGGCATAGCTTGCGACATCCCCCACACTTAGCTTACAAGTAGTTGCAGTCTTCACCCACGCGTGTCACAAGGTGACTATCACAAAGGGATCCGGTTGTGAGGAGAATCTTTGTGTTCGCCCCAGCCCGCGCCAGTAGGATCGAGTGTCAACGGACACCCATTCGATTCGCCTTTGCTTTTCTTCTCTGCTTCGGAATAAGTATCTGCGGCTGCGCAGCAATCCGCCCAAGCACCTTCCCGTGCCCTAACACAGTCCAAGCGAACGTTAGTGCGACAAAACCAACAGTTCATGTCTCCTATAGAGAGCCATCCCTTACCGCGAAAGAAGGCTCGTTGACAACCCTAGCCAAGACAAGCATTTACTACGATTTTGGTAACGGACGATCCCTCGCGAAGGACGTGCCAGCGACGCACCCGTCCGGCGGCGGAGAAATTTCCGAGACCATTACTGTCCCAATAAAGGCTGGCAAGGAACAATCCGTGAAAATCTGCGTGACGGCGACGGATAGCAACGGAAATGAAAGCGCGTCGACTCCTTAAGTCACTCCATTCGTTTTATTCTGCCGAAATACGTCGCTCTGACGAAAATCAGATATAGATGACAGGGAAGTTCAGCTCCAACAGCCTTCATCAGGAGGGCGGACTGCAACTCCGTTCTGCGCCTTGCTCGCTGAGACAGGTTAGGAGTGTGGACGGCCATGCACACTCTGGATTCAGTATCCCCTGTTGGGAATGGGAGAATCAGCACATGGCAAGAGGCCGGCACGGACGGACACTCCTCTTGAACGGAGCCCTTTGGGATCTTCGCCATGGGCCTTTTGCATGGGGCCATAATACCTGGCATTTCTACATCGGACAAACTTGACAGAAGAAGGCAGAACGCCTAGCCTGATAAGTGTTTTCACGACACTTCCTATGCGTTATACCTGCTTCACACGACCCGAGGTCGTTGCGGTTCGAGGTTGCTAAATGGGTGAGTCGGTGCCGTTTCACGGGACCGATCCCTTCTCTCGTTCGCCGGCGATGGGAGTGTTGCCGAAGCCGCGGCTCGAACTTCGGATCGGATCTAATATTTTCCGGAACACCAACGGCGTCGTCACGATTCACGGAAAAGAGCAACTCGTCGTTGAACTCAAGCCGGAGCTCGGTCAACTCCTCATCACTCTTGATCTCTACAACGAGCAGGGTATTCGTATTGGGCACCTGCGCCGAAACGGTCTTACATTCAATGAACACGGGCGATTTGCTGTAGAGACGTCTCACGGTCAAACCCTGCCGGCTGTTCAGTTGTCAGATCTGCAGTCCGGGCATCCGGTGCTTGAGGCTCACATGGTGTCCGTGTACAGAGTGGACCTCGTCAGCGGAAAACTGTTCTCGCATAAGGGCATACCGGTTGAAATCACGCCGCACTATTGTCGAATCGGCGCTCACACGACGCTATTTGGAGAGGTCCTGGAAATGCGAGGCGGCCCGGCCATCCTCGGCTAATTGAATTGATCGTCGCAAATCCCTCACCTGCTCAGGTGCGTCCTTCTCTCTCCCCTTCCTTGAGAATTTCCTGTTGGCCAGCTCATTGTCGCAGACAATCAAAAACCGTTTTGCCCTCGCCTCTGTACTTCTCTACAATAGGCCCATGACTGATATCCACAAACCGTCCGTGCAAGCATTTCTCGTCTGCGACCAAGTCATTGAGGATAGCCTCACCAAAAAGAAGAGTCTGATCGGAATCTTCACTCATCTTCAGACTGTCTCATTCCCTTTCCACCATCAACATATGGGGCTCTACTTCTGCCTCACCGACGCTGAAGGTCTCTATCACTTTGATATCGACCTGATCTATCTCAACTCGGAACAACTAGTCTGTCGAGCCACCCTTCCCAATATCGAAATCGGCGACCGTCTCCAAATCTCTGATTTCGGTATTAACATCCCGCTCCTCATCCTTCCGGCACCCGGTCGCTATGAATTCCGCCTCCTGATGGAGGGCCATCTCCTTGCTCAAAAGGATTTCAACGTCATGTTGGCACCGGATCCCACTGCAACTGAACCTGCCGCCTAGCGGCTCCCCCATTCCTCTCTTCACCCCGTCTGTGATAGAACTCCTCCCTGAACGCCGCCTCCACACAACCGGGGTCGACAAGACGCCATGACGACACCAGAGTCTTCATCCGCTTCGAATTTCATTCGCGATCTCGTGGTCGCTGACCATGCGGCAGGCAAGCACGGAGGCCGGGTTGTCACCAGATTTCCTCCCGAGCCCAATGGCTATCTCCACATCGGTCATGCCAAATCCATGGCCCTGAATTTTGGGTTGGCCAGTGAGATATCCGGTGGGATCTGTCATCTCCGATTCGACGATACAAACCCCACGACCGAGGATCCCGAGTATGTGCGGGCGATCCAGGACGATGTCCGATGGTTGGGATTTGATTGGCACGGTAAGATGTTTTATGCCTCCGACTATTTCGAGCAACTCTATGCCTTCGCGGTTGTCCTGATACAGAAAGGCAACGCCTACGTGGACAGCCTAACGCCCGATCAAATTCGAGAGCACCGTGGGACGCTCACCGAACCGGGCCGTGACAGTCCATACCGAGCCCGATCCATCGAGGAGAATCTGAGTCTGTTTACACGCATGCGAGCCGGAGAGTTTCCCGATGGAGCCCAGGTATTACGCGCCAAGATTGATATGGGTTCTCCCAACATCAACCTCCGCGACCCAATTCTCTACCGAATCCGCCATGCGACCCATTATCGGACCGGCTCCACCTGGTGCATCTACCCTTCGTATGATTTTGCCCACCCGCTGTCCGATGCAATCGAAGGCATTACGCACTCCATCTGTACCCTGGAGTTTGAAGATCACCGCCCGCTGTACGATTGGGTGGTCGCTGAAGCCGATACGCCCCATCTCCCACAGCAGATCGAATTTGCCAGACTGAACCTCACCTCGACCGTCATGAGCAAGCGAAAACTGCTCGAACTGGTTGAGAAGAAACTGGTTACCGGGTGGGATGATCCTCGTCTTCCAACTTTGAAAGGTCTGCGTCGGCGAGGCGTGACTCCTGAGGCGATTCGGGCCTTTTGCGAACACATCGGCGTCGCCAAGCGCGACGCGATCGTCGAGATGCAGCTCTTTGAACACTTCATCAGGGAGGACCTCAACAAACGATCCCCGCGTGTGATGGGGGTGCTCCGCCCGTTGAAAGTCGTGCTCGATAACTATCCGGACGGTCTCGTCGAAGAGCTTGAGGCCGTAAACAATCCTGAAGACGCATCCGCCGGAACCAGGAAGGTGCCCTTCTCACAAATCCTGTACATCGAGCAGGATGATTTCAAGGAAGATCCGCCGAAACAGTTTTATCGCCTGGCTCCAGGTCGTGAGGTCCGGCTACGCTATGGGTACATAATCAAGTGCGTCGGTGTAACGAAGGACCCGCAAACCGGTGCGATCACCGAACTCCATTGCACCTACGATCCTGACACCAAAAGCGGATCCGCGCAGGAGCAGCGTAAGGTGAAGGCTACCATTCACTGGGTCTCGGCGTCGCATGCCGTTCAAGCGACCATCCGTCTCTATCAGCCGTTATTGCTCACCAACCAAACACAGCCTGCAACCGATCAAGACTGGACACATTCCTTGAACCCACAGTCTCTTGAACTGCTGACCAACTGCTGGGTTGAGCCAAGCCTTCGTTCCGCCGAACCCGCCTCCCGATTCCAGTTCGAGCGCCAAGGGTACTTCTGTGTTGACCCGGACTCATCATCCGGCACCCTCATCTTCAATCGGACCGTGTCGCTCAAAGATGCATGGGCCAAGGTTGAAAAGGCTCAGCAAGCTC